>NZ_WXWH01000018.1:0-121489 GCF_009904905.1 Vibrio sp. V30_P3S12P165
GCCTTTTGATTCGATAATATTTTTATACCACCAAAAGCTCTTCTTCCGCTTACGCTCTAAAGTACCGCGACCTTCATCATCACGATCAACATAAATAAAGCCATAACGTTTTGACATCTGTGCGGTTGAAGCACTCACTAAATCAATCGGCCCCCAAGAGGTATACCCCATCACTTCAACGCCATCTTGAATCGCCTCACCCACTTGATACAGATGATCATTCAAGTATTGAATACGGTAGCCATCTTGGATTTCTCCGTTATCATCCAACTGGTCCTTAGCGCCCAAACCATTTTCTACAATGAATAACGGTAACTGATAGCGGTCGTATAAGATGTTCAGCAGGTAACGCAAGCCTACGGGATCGATTTGCCACCCCCACTCAGAAGCTTTGAGATGTGGGTTGGGAATCA
The DNA here is from genome assembly GCF_009904905.1 of Vibrio sp. V30_P3S12P165. NCBI lineage: Bacteria > Pseudomonadati > Pseudomonadota > Gammaproteobacteria > Vibrionales > Vibrionaceae > Vibrio > Vibrio sp. V30_P3S12P165. The sequence goes on from NZ_WXWH01000018.1 coordinate 414, forward strand.
TATTAACCATATTGCTACAAGCCTTCTCATTCTCTACCGGATCCGCACTGGCGCAACCCGTCATGTAGTAACTGAATGAAATAAAGTCGATGGTTTCTTTTAAAGACGCTTTATCATCTTCTGTAATATTGAGCTCAACCCCTAATTCTTTGAATTTACGAGTCATGTAGCTGGGGTAGTAACCTCGCGCCTGAATATCCCCAAACATGAGCCATTCACGGTTCAGCAGCAATGTTTTCATGACATCATCGGGTTTACAAGTCAGCGGGTACTGCATTGCGCCTAAAATCATATTACCAATTTTTGCATCTGGAATGATGTCATGGCACAATTTTACCGCTTTTGCACTACCCACGAGTTGGTGGTGAATGGCCTGAAAACGGGTTTGCTCACTACAATTACGCGGCAAACCTGCGCCAGTAAATGGTTCGTGCAAGGTCACATTGATTTCGTTAAAAGTCAGCCATAGTTTGACTTTATCTTTATAACGGTTAAACACCACTTTCGCGTAATTTTCAAAAAAACCTATTACTTCGCGGCTAGCCCAGCCCTGATATTTATCGGCTAAATTGAGCGGAATCTCGTAATGAGAAAGGGTTACCAGTGGGGTAATATCGTGCTTAGCCATTTCATCAAACACACGGTCGTAGTATGCAAGGCCCGCTTCATTTGGTTCGGCATCATCACCATTTGGGAAAATGCGACTCCAAGCAATCGATACACGTAAGCAGGTAAATCCCATTTCTGCGAATAATGCAATGTCTTCGGCGTAACGATGATAGAAATCAATCGCCACATCTTTGATATTGAAGTCACCGGCTTCTCGGTAAACTAACTCTCCGAAAGCACCAAATGGTTGGACATCAGACGTTGACAGACCTTTACCATCGGTAACGTGTGAACCTTCAATCTGGTTAGCGGCAGTTGCCCCCCCCCAGAGAAATGAATCGGGAAAACAAAAACTCATTGAATTAATCTCCTTAGTTAACTTACTTTGGTTTTAACAGCGTCGTGAGCGGTGACTCTAGTTTCGCCATTTACCTGACCAAATATAACCGTCAGAATAATGGCTAACACAATCGATAAAATTGAGGCAAAAACAGTGACCCATAGCGTAATATCAACGCCTGTCGGTGGAATCACTTGTGGGAAAATCAATAGACTTGGCATCGCGAATGAATAAACGCGTGCATTGAAGTAACCGATAATGGCTGCGCCGATAGCACCTGAAATACATCCGATAACGAAGGGACGTTTTTTCGGTAAATTAACACCGTATATGGCAGGTTCCGTAATACCGAAAAGACCGGCAGTAGAAGCAGAGCCTGCAATAGCTTTCAGTTTGACGTCTTTAGTCATTAGGAACACACCAAATGCGGCCCCCGCTTGTGCAAGTACAGCAGGAACCAGTAACGGCATCATGCTATCTGAACCAATGACGGCCATGTTGTTAAGCAGAATCGGTACAAAGCCCCAATGTAAACCGAAAATAACAAAGATCTGCCAACAGCCTCCCATGATAAGTCCTGCGATAACGGGGCTGGCAGCATAAATGTGCTCATAACCGTGTGCTAAAAACTGGCTGGAATGAGTCGCTGCGGGACCAATGACCAAAAACGTCAGAGGGACCGTAACAATAATACACAGTAGGGGTGTGAAGAAGTTTTTGATTGCACTTGGTAATATTTGATTAAATATAGGCTCAAGCTTACACGAGATCCAAGCGGCAAAAATAATAGGGATGACTGAAGAAGCGTAGTTCATAAAGGTAATAGGCATACCCAAGAATGTTAGTTCTTCGTACCCAGGCACTTGCGACGCGTCAAAGGCTGCTATCATCGTCGGGTGTACTAAAGCTCCCCCTATCGCCATAGTGACAAATGGACTGCCACCAAATTTCACGCCTGATGTGTATCCCAAAGCTAGTGGGAAGAAAAAGAACAATGCATCGCTTCCGGCAAATAATAGTTGATAGGTACCACTGTCCGTCGTTGTCCAGCCAGCCGCTATAGCCAATGCTAGGCCACCTTTCAAAATTCCGGATGCAGCCATAATTCCAAGTAAGGGAGTAAAAATGCCCGAAATAATATCGATAAAAACACTCAATACGCCATCCTTGGCTTTTTTCTCGGTCGGTTTTATAACCTCTTCACTGCCCATTGTCGCCATTACCGCACGAAAAACTTGATTTACCTGGTTACCGATCACCACCTGAAATTGTCCACCACTTTCTACCGCAGCAATAACTCCGTCCAAAGCCTTAACTTGCTCTTTGTCAGCCTTACTGTTGTCATTAAGTTTGAATCTAAGACGGGTTGCACAATGTACAACACTCGTTACGTTATCGGCCCCACCAACATTGTGTATGATCTTTGCCGCAAGTTGCTCGTATTCCATAAAATGCCCTATTCAATAAATCAGGTTACCCAGTGACAAAAAGGAATAAAAAAACCCGAGAATATCCAAACTAAAAGTGGATATTCTCGGGTTTTGCCCAGCCAAAGGTAACAATCCCAAATACTAAAATTTATGTATAAAAAAACCTGACTTCTTACTCCGTCAACACTGTGAAAAGAGAAGTAAAGTCAGGTTTTGCTCGCTATTGCGATAACAATCCGTTTTGATGTCAGTGACGTTATTCTCACCGGTTTATTCGGTCAACGCCATAAAGCATCAACCGTGATTTAGATCGCTAAAAAGGCGCGTACCAGCAACAAAAAATTAGAGACAAATCACATACAACATAAGTCTAATGATCAGATCATAACACGTTGCCTCGAAATCCCCCTCATTAAACAAACTCAATGATAAATGTGTACTCATTCACACATTATCTGCTATCAATTTGAGAACACCCAATAATCCCTATAAACTAGATTTAAATAAGGATTGTTACTGATAAAGCAGGCAAAACCTAAGCTGGGTAAGATATAATTATACCTTACCCAGCTTAGGTTTTTTTATACACAAATTTAGCCAAGTAGTTTATAAATCATGCGTGTATCAAAAGTATTAAATAATAATGTACTCATTTCTACCGATGCCAATCAACGAGAAGTCGTTGTTATGGGGCGAGGAATCGGATTTCAAATGAAAATTGGAATGGAAATTGATGCAACAAAAATAGAGAAGGTGTTTACTCTCGCCTCTAGCGATACAGCTATTGATGCTCGTTATCACGAACTGCTAGAAGAAATACCGCTTGAACTTCTTGCTACGGTAGAACAAATCTTGGAACTTGCAAACTCCTCACTCACAGGAAACCTGCATTCTAGCCTCCGAATAGCTTTAGCGGATCATCTACACTTTGCTATTCAAAGACTACAAACTGGTCAGAAAGTTAAAAATGGAATGTTGTGGGAGATCAAGCAATTATATCCTGTGGAATATGAGGTTGGATTACAAGCATTGCAATTAATCAAAAAAGCATCCGGCGTTCAATTTGATGAAGATGAAGCAGGCTTTATTACTCTGCATTTAGTGAATGCACAACTGCATGAAGATATGAATAACACGATCAGTGTAACCAACCTAATCCGTGATATTATTCATATGATTAAATACAATCTCAGTCTGGATCTCAATGAAGACAGTGTCGAATTCAGGCGCTTAGTGACCCATCTAAAGTTTTTTGTTCATCGACTACTCCATCAGACAACGATCTCCGATCAAGATGATTCCTTATTCCTTTCTGTTAGAGAGAAATACCCCACTGCTTTTTCCTGTGTTGAAAAAATCAGTCAGTATGTAAACAAAAAATTCCAACATGACATGACTTCAGAAGAAATGATGTTTTTGACTATTCATGTAGAAAGAGTCAGACGAGCTACATCTTCTAGGCAAGGAGAGAGATAGTCTAATGACAGCTTACCATGATAACCTTGCTAATCAGATAGTTAAACTACTTGGTGGCTCAAGTAATATTGTCCGAGTCTCCCACTGTACAACTCGGCTAAGATTTCAGCTAAAACAAACTCCGATCGAGAACATTAAAGAAATAAAAATTCTGCCAGATGTCATTTCCGTCATTCATACTGGAGGACTGTTTCAGATCGTTATTGGTACACACGTAGAAAAACTTTATCAATCCATTCTGCCACTACTCAAACCACAAAAGCACACTAGCGTTTCTCATTGGATGGGAGCTATCATCAATACCATCACAGGGATTTTTCATCCTTTGCTGTGGCTATTAAGTGCTGGTGGAATTTTAAAAGGTTTTGTTGTTCTATTATCTAACCTTGGCTGGATAACCACAGATAGCGGCACATATCGAATTCTCTTTTCTGCTGCAGATACGATTTTTTTCTTTCTTCCTATCTTTCTCGGTTATACCGCAGCCAAATATTTCAATAGTAATCCTTTATTCAGTATGACTATTGCTGGAGCTCTGGTACACCCAGAAATTATCACCCATGTTAACTGGTTATTTTCTCAGCAAATAACAGGTCAAGAAGTCCCGTCAGAAAATTTTATGGGATTACCTATTCTTTATTTGAATTATTCTACATCCGTGATACCTATTTTATTTGCGACTTGGTTTAATGTTCGTCTAGAGCAAGCTCTGCCAAAAAATTTATCGACCTTCCTGTATAATTGGTTAACACCTTTCTTATGCTTAATCCTAACAATACCTATAACATTTTTAGTCATTGGCCCATTAAGTACTTTGATTGCAAATATGATTTCGAATGGAATACTATATCTCTACCATGCTAGTCCTGAACTAGCGGGGGGCGTAATTGGTGCAACCTGGCAGATACTGGTTGTATTTGGTATTCATTGGTGCTTAGTCCCCATCATGATGAATAATATTGCTGTAGACGGCTACAGTTTAATCATACCTCTTCTTATTCCGGCTATTTTTGGTCAAGTTGGAGCTTGTTTAGGTGTGTTTTTTAAAACTCAAAATAGAAATACTCGTGGCTATGCGGGGTCTGCTGCCATTACCGCATTATTTGGTGTAACAGAACCGGCAATTTATGGTATTACTCTCTCTAGAAAATGGCCATTTATTTTCGCCTGCCTTTCTGCAGCAATAGGATCCAGTATCATTGCCTCATTCCATGTGAAATCTTATTCAATGGGTTTATTAAGCCTTTTCTCTTTTATTCAGGTCATTTCACCACAAGGGGTAGATAACACGGTTATCGTGTGTATTTTAGCAGCATTATTAACCCTAATTTTATCGTTCATATTAACTTATTTTTTTTCGCCTCATAGTCATGATGATGCCAAAATCATAGAGCAAAACTCACCTTCGATATCTTCACTACCCTCTTCTTACCCAAAAAACTATCTACAAATAGCTAGCCCATTAAGTGGCGAGGTGATCCCCTTATCTATGGTTGATGACCCAACATTTTCCAGTGAAATCATGGGAAAAGGCATTGCTATTCGCCCAGATAACGGCACCTTATTTGCCCCTTTTGATGGCTATGTCACTTCCATCTTTAACCCTCATCACGCAATTGGCTTAAAAAGCGAACAAGGTATAGAGCTTCTTATACACATCGGCCTAGATACTGTAAAATTACAAGGTGATGGCTTTTCTTTACTGGTTCATACAGGAGAGCAAATTACCGAAGGGATGCCTCTTATCCAGTTTGATTTAAACAAAATCACTCAGTTGGGATTCGATTCCACAACCCCTATTTTAATTACTAATAGCCATGATTATTTTGAGGTGCTGAGTACAAATGAGACTTATGTAAATGCCGGCGATCGATTACTCACCACCTTATAATTTTTAGTCACACTTTAAAAGCCATTCGACCCAATGCCTTATTTGCTGTTTCAGATCATGAACGTGAATTGCTTCTACGCACACAGAAGTAAAGATTGCCGCCATCAGATAAGCGATAGAGCTTATCTTTGGGCTTTGCCGTTTGGATTTCCCTAGCCGTGAGATTATTCGCCATTTGATCCCTAAGTAATACCTGAACAAAGCTCAATTTTCGAAAAATCTAGGTATTACTCTAGACAAGCGCTTTTACGACACTTTATGGAACGCTACGAAACGGTAACTCATTGATTTTAATAACCTTAAGGCGTAAAAAAAGACGCCCTAGGACGTCTTTTTTTAGAATATGGCGGTGAGTGAGAGATTCGAACTCTCGATACGTTGCCGTATACACACTTTCCAGGCGTGCTCCTTCAGCCACTCGGACAACTCACCGTACTGGGTTAACATCTCATGCTAACGAAGCGCTAATTTAATGATTATCGAATCAATGGTCAAGCAGAAATCAGGAAAAAAGCTTAGCTTGCGCTTCATTTGCTCACTTATTGATTAATTTGCCTAAAATCAAAACGATAAACGTCTGTTCGGGAGAATAGTCATGGGTAATATTACGATAAACACTGTTCTCACGTCCAATCGCCAAGAAATAACCGTTAGGTTTTATGAGGAAAATGCCACCATGTCATCATGGCTCGCATTCTCAGCCTATTTAAGGTTAATATAAGCGCAAACTTTTCGCTGTTTATATGGAATCTCACTTTGACCTTACACGACATTCTAACGTTACCTGAATTCAAAGATAAATTACTTAATGAAGCTAAAACACATGGTTTTATTACCGCTATGGCCCTAGCACCCAATGAACTCCCACCTGAAGAGTGGTTGCCTTTTTTGTGGGGAGGAGATGATGTTGCTCCCTTTCAAGATGGTGAGATGCTAGAACGTTATTTAGAGCAAATCATCCACTTATGGAATGTATATCGCCCGGCTTTGTTTGATGGCGTTTGGGCTTGGCCCGAAGGATGTGAGCTAGATGATAACGATCTTGTCAATCAAACAACGCGAGACTTTTGTGAGGGGGTATTGCAAGGCTGGCAACTGACCCGAGATGATTGGGAAGTACTAATGCCAGAAGAGAGCCAAGATAATGCACTACTCGGGGGAGTTTTGCTCTCACTAAGCATGCTTTACGATCCTGAAACATCACTTGCAACGTTAAGCCAACAGGGGATTGACGATTTAGATCAGTTTGAGGAAATTTATAATGCAATTCCTGTCATGCTCTGTGGGCTAGCAAAGCGTGGCGGACAACTTGCGCAGGCACAATAATTAAACATCGATACAGGCATTTTAACGAGTAAAAAGCCCGCTTTTTCAGTGCGGGCTGTGGTGATCTATAAAAGCCGTATTAGGCATTGCCTTTCACTTCTTTTTTGATTTGCTCGGCAAAATCTAACATTCGATTCAATGGAATTAATGATTTTACTCGAATCGCCTCATCGACAAAAATTTCGTGTGCTTGCCCGCCTTCAAGCAGAGCTTTTTCTATTGCTTTTAAGCCATTCATTGCCATCCACGGACAATGGGCACAGCTACGACAAGTAGCTCCAGCTCCAGCGGTTGGCGCTTCGATAAGCTCTTTATCTGGCACCATTTGTTGCATCTTAAAGAAAATACCTTTATCTGTTGCAACAATCATCTGTTGCTGAGGTAGCGTTTTCGCAGCGGTAATAAGTTGACTGGTGGAACCAACCGCATCCGCAAGTTCAACCACACTGGCTGGAGACTCAGGGTGTACCAATACTGCCGCATCGGGATACAACGCTTTCATTTTACGCAACGCATCAGCAGAGAATTCATCATGAACAACACATTCTCCTTGCCACAATAGCATATCAGCGCCGGTTTTATTAGCGATATAGGAACCAAGATGTCGATCGGGGGCCCATATGATTTTTTTATCTTCAGAATCTAGATGCTCGACAATGTCTAATGCGATACTCGAGGTTACCACCCAATCGGCTCGTGCTTTAACTGCGGCGGAAGTATTCGCATAAACGACCACCGTATGCTCAGGATGAGCATCACAAAATGCCGTAAACTCATCCACGGGACAACCAAGATCTAATGAACATTCCGCTTCGAGTGTTGGCATCAAAATTCGTTTTTCCGGAGTGAGTATTTTTGCCGATTCGCCCATAAATCGCACGCCAGCAATCAATAAGGTCTGTGCTGGATGTCGATGACCAAATTTAGCCATTTCCAGCGAATCACCGACAAAGCCACCGGTTTCTTCAGCCAAGGCTTGAATCTCTGGGTCAGTATAGTAGTGAGCAATCAAGACGGCGTCTTTTACTTTTAACAACTGCTTGATATTGGCTACATAGGCTTGCTTTTCCTCTTCCGTTAATCGAACAGGTTTAGCAGGAAACGGGTATACCGTGTCGATTTTATCCAGTATGTGACTCATTGATCTTGCTCTGTGCAACGTTATGTAATACGCGCATTGTACACTGTATCAACAAAAATAGGCAAAAGTGATTCGATCACGGGGCTTGGTAAAACAAAGGCCGCTAAAAAGCGACCGATAATCGTAAACTCAAAAAGCTATCGCTTTAAGTGCTCTTTGGCAACTTTTGCCGATGCACTATTAGGATATTCATTAACGACTTGCTGATAATATTTTTCGGCTTGCGCTGAATTGTTATTTCGCGCAGCCAAATCACCTAATTTGACTAACGCATCTGCACGTTTATTTGAGTTTGAATAACTGATAACCGCAGCAAAACTTTTTACCGCTTCTTGGTCTTTTTTCTGCGCAAAATAGAGCTGACCTAGCCAGTAATGAGCATTCGGTGCAAAACTTGAGTTCGGATAGTCTTGCTGAAATTGCTGGAACGCGGCAATGGCACCAGCGTAATCCCGTTTTTTCAAGATAAGATCAACCGCATTTTGGTAAGCGGCTTGTTCATCCGCATCACTGCTAAAAGTACCGAGTGGTACTTCATCTTGACTATCATTAGCAATGTTTTCTGTAGCCGGACGTTTGGCTGCCTCACGACGCAAATTATCTAATTCAACAAACAATTCTCGCTGACGCTGCAACATCTGCTGCATGTCATAATTACTTCTTTCTATTTGCCCACGTAATTCGTTGATTTCGAGGGCCATATCATCCAACTGCTTTTGCATTCGCAGTTGCATTCGATTACGATTTTCAAGCAAACGTTCCAAGCGAGCAACCTCAGTTTCTGCCGGTGCATTGGAAGACAATGAAGCTCGTTGGGTGCTACTTCCTAGATCAGATACTGGAGCTGGTGCAGCGAACACGATGTTCGCCGCACTTGCCAGTAACGTAAGCGTAAATACGCGCTTAAGGTTACTGAACATGAGGGATACCTCAATTAGTAGACAAGAACAGCACGGCGGTTCTTAGCATAAACTTCTTCAGTTTGGCCAAGTAATAGTGGTTTTTCTTCACCATAACTTACAATCGCAATTTGGTTGGCTTGTACGCCCATTGCTTCTAAGTATTTCGCCACAGCTTGTGCACGACGCTCACCCAGAGCAATGTTGTACTCTGGTGTTCCACGCTCATCAGCATGGCCTTCAATCGTCACTTTTAAACTTGGGTTTTTACTTAAATAAGTGGCGTGAGCTGAAAGCATTTCTTCATAATCACGCGCAATTGTTGCATTATCGAACGCAAAATAAATGGTTTGAGTTTCGCGTAATGCTTGTTCCTTAAGCTCTTGCTCAGAAAGTTGTGCATTCTCATCAATGGGTGACACAACCGTTGTATCTACACTGTTTGCTTCACCAGATGTGGATTGGTTAGTTTGTGACTGAGAAGAAGCGTTTGCTGCTTCATCACTTGAACTACATGCTGTAACCGCAAGAACAGGTAGTGCAATGAGTAGCCCTTTAAGAACCTTGTTTAGTTGCATCTTATTTTCCTTACTATGAAATAATTAGTTGCTCAATTGTGAGTTTGCTATAAAAACGGAGACCATGCTGGAGCCCTAACGCGCCCATTGGTTGCTGGTAACCTTGCTTTAAATCGCCCATCTATAGAAACCATAGACAAGACATTAGCCTGATTATACATTGAACTGTAAATAACCATGCCACCATTTGGGGCAATACTTGGAGATTCATCCAACAATGTTTTTGTTAGAATTTGTACTGCTCCGGTTTCCAAATCTTGTTTTGCTAAGTTAAAACCTGAATTATTACGGTTTACCATGATAAGGAATCGCCCATCAGGGGTGATTTGCCCACCAAGATTCTGACTTCCCTGCCATGTTAAACGCTTCGTGACGTTATCGCTTAAATTTACTTGATATATCTGTGGGTTACCACCCCTATCAGACGTAAATATCAAGGATTTGCCATCTGGACTCCAGAAAGGTTCGGTATTATTTGAGCGACCTCGCGTAATTTGGGTCAATTTTCGAGTGGCAAGATCAAGCGTATACACCTGCAAGCTACCTGTTTTTGATAGCACTAAAGCCATGCTTTGTCCATCAGGTGAAAAACGCGGCGCACCATTATGACGAGGAAAAGAGGTCAGTTTCTCACGTTCGCCAGTATAAATATTCATCAAGAAAATTTCAGCTTGCCCATTCTGGAAACTAACATAGGCTAACTGGCGGCCATCGGGTGACCAAGCAGGTGACATCAGCGGTTGTTTAGAACGTAAAACGAGACGCTCATTATAGCCATCGTAGTCGGCAACTCTTAACTGGTAAGGGTAGCTATCTTTATCATTCACAACAACATAAGCGATTCGAGTAAGGAAGGCTCCTTTTTCTCCGGTTAGTTCTTCATAGACTAAATCGGCAATACGGTGAGCATACTCACGCATCCGTTTTTCAGGCACCGTCGCCACTTTATTAAATAGCACGTGATCTTTCGATAAAACCAACTGTCCATCGGCACTGAGTGCACGACTTTGACCTTGGGTCAATTGACCGCGAACAACATCAACCAGTTGATAATTAATTACATAATTGCCTTGATCATTTTGAGTAATTGATCCAGTCAACAAGGCATCAACGCCAATTTGAGTCCATGCATCAAATTTAACGTCCGCTTCATGATACGGCGTTTGTGGCATGCGGTTTGTTGCAATCGGGCTAAATTTACCACTGCGTTGTAAATCTGAGGCGATCACTGCAGAAATATCTTGAGGAAGGGGTTGATTCCCCGCCCATTTAAAAGGCACTATCGCAATGGGACGAGCTGAGTTGACGCCATCCGTTATTACCAATTCAAGCGCCCCATGGGCCAGTTGTACGCTACTGGAAATAACCAATAGCCATCCTACTAATAATCGCTTTAACACGAGCTTTTCCTTTTAATCTGGAACTACGGTTAAGTTAATATTTTTAAGCTTCTCAATGACGTCCGACTCGCCAGTTTTCGGCAGTGGGAAATTCCCTACCTGCGCAACGGCACGTTTAGTCGCAGCACAAAGACGAGAATCCCCTTCTACGATTTGCAAATCGCCAACAATTGCATCAGCGCCTGCCGGAATCAAGCGAAGGTTAACCCGGCATTGTTTACCTCGAAAACTGTCTTCTAATAATAAATTTTGCTGAATAAGTTGAGTATAAATCGCCCCCCAGCGCTCAGCTTCTGTTGCTATATACTGAGCGCGAGCGGCTGAAATATTTTGCGCTTCACTTTCCAGCCCAGAAAAAATGCTGTTTAGGGCCGCTTCTTGTTCTTTACGCTCCCGTTCAGCTTGTTGGGCGCGCTCTTTTTCAATACGCGCTTTTTCAGCGGCAGCTTTCGCCGCTTTTTCTTTGGCAATCCGTTCTTTTTCGGCTCGCTCTGCGGCTTCGCGTTCACGTTGTGCTTTCTCTTTAGCTTGCTGAGCCGCTTTTTCGCGAGCAATTCGTTCTTGTTCAGCTTTGGCCGCTGCAGCCGCTTTGGCCGCGCGTTCAGCTTCCGCCTTTTTGGCGGCCTCTTCTTTCAACTGACGCTCCGCTTCCGCTTTCGCTGCTCGGTCTTGCGCTTGACGGGCTTTTTCAGCAGCCACTTTTTGCTCTTGTTCTTTCTGTTGTCGCGCTTTTTCCGCTTCACGTGCAGCTTTAGCTTCTCTGGCTTGTTGCTCTTTTAACTGACGTACTCGCTCTTCGGCTTCTTTACGATTTCGTTCCAACCGTTCACTTTCTCGGCGCAATTTATCTAACCGTTCTTGTTCTTTTCTCGCAGCAGCTTCACGCTGGCTACGAATATGCTGAGCTTGTTGTTTGACGAGGTTAGGGTCAATAACGACCGCTTGTACCGCAACACCTCCCGCAGAGGGCGTTGTGGGAGAAAAAGTAAAATCGGCTTGCCACGCAAGAATAACCAGCAAGGCTATATGCAATACCAGCGATACCAATAAAGGGGTTTTATCTGATGCTTTGTTCGATTTATTTGCTTTCATCAACGCTTATCAGCCCATTCTTTGATATCCGTGAGTAAGCCTACTTTCGCTATACCAGCTCGACTTAATTCATCTAGCACTAAAACAATATCAGCATAAGGTGTGGCAGCATCCCCCCCAACTGCAACCGGTGAATCAGGTTTTAGGGATAATTCAGCTTTCACGCGCACAATAACATCTTGTAACGACAGTCCTCGTTGAACGTCTTCGTCATTGACACTTAACCCTAAATTTCCCGCTTTATCAATTTCAATAATGATATAGCTTGCATCACTGTTTTCGGCCAAATCTGCCGTCGATTTCGCGGTTGACGTTTTGGGTAGCTCAACCTCTACACCTTGGGTAATAAACGGTGACGTCACCATGAAAATGATCAGCAAAACCAGCATGACATCAATGTAAGGAACCACGTTGATTTCAGCTGTCATCTTCCGCTTTTTCGGTTGATAACCTGCCATCGATTATTCCTTACCCGCCATCGCTTGGCGGTGTAATATACTATGAAACTCTTCGGAAAAAGTCGCATAAGTATGCTCTAACTTGCTGACTTTACTGCTAAATCTATTATAAGCCATTACTGCAGGAATTGCGGCAAACAACCCCATAGCGGTAGCAACTAGCGCTTCAGCAATCCCAGGAGCCACCATAGCTAACGTGGCTTGCTTTACTTCCCCCAGTGCGATGAAGGCATGCATAATACCCCATACCGTACCAAATAAGCCGATATAAGGGCTAATTGACCCCACCGTTGCCAAAAAGGGTAAATGCGTTTCTAGTTCATCAACTTCACGAGAAACTGCGACCCGCATAGAACGCCCAGTCCCTTCCATCACATAGTCGGGGGAAGCTGCGTGCAATTTATGTAAGCGAGCAAACTCAGTAAATCCAGAATAAAAGATCTCTTCTACCCCTTCGATGCTGTCTTTACGCTTTTTTATGTCTTGATATAAAATTGATAAATCGTTACCTGACCAGAATTTATCTTCAAATTTTTCTGCATTTTTTTGTGCTTGAGAGAGCACTTTGCTACGGGAAATGATCATTGCCCAAGACGCAATAGACATACCAAGTAAAATCAGCATGACTAATTTAACTAATAGACTGGCCTGCAAGAACAGATCGAACATGGAAATATCAGCGGTCACTCTTTGTTAACTCCAAAATAATTGATTGAGGTATGGCTCGGGGTTTCATCTTTTGATTGTCAATACATGCTACCTTAACTAATGCTTTACACAATAGTTGCCCGTCAGGATTGACCAGCTCTTGACAGAAAATCAAGGAGGCTTTTTTCAATTCAATCAGCATACTTTTTACTTTAAGTTGCTCATCCAACCGAGCTGCGCGTACAAAATCGACGTCCGCGTGTCGGACCACAAAACCTAGGTTTTGTTCCAGCAAAGTATGTTGTGAGATCCCAATCGAGCGCAGCATCTCGGTTCTTGCTCGCTCAAAGAACTTGAGGTAGTTAGCATGATAAACCACGCCTCCTGCATCGGTATCTTCATAATAAATAGTGATAGGCCAATCGAATACTTGCATCGTCTCACAGTTTCCACGTCAAAAATGAAGCAGTTAGACTAGGTACTATACCGTATCTCTTGATGGTAAGTACAAACTGAAGCGTAAGATTTTATGCTAATATGATAAAAAAATAGCGTTACCTCAAAGAGACAACGCTATTTTTTACTCAGTTTTAACGAGTTGACTAATAATCCGTAACGGTTAACCGAACAGCCGAACTAAAAAAAAGCCCGCCATGATCGGCAACGAAAAGTATGGACTAAAAAAAATCTGCCAAATCCAGCTACGTGGTTTAAAACCAACACCAAATACCATACTAGAGCATATTCCCCAGATCAGTAATGGTGCAACCAGTACATTAAATCCACCGATACTCGCCGCATACGCTTCAGGATCCCACATGACCATCGCAACATGATAAAATCCGAGTATGATCGACAAGGCCCTAAATAAGGCCTTATCGACCCACTGGTGCAGTTTTGTCAACAAGACAAAGCCGTTATTCACTGTCTTTATCCATCATTTCACTGTGCTCTAACCAAAGAGCATTGATGATGCCAAAAGCACATGCCAGCAATACACCAAGAATCCATGCAAAATACCACATCGTTTCGCTCCTTAGTAAAGTGAGTTTTTATTATCTTCGATATACTTGTTATCCAAGCGACCGAACATTTTATAGTAAGACCACGCGGTATACGCGAGGATAATAGGCACCATCACAAACGCGATAAATGTCATTACATTCAACGTTAGCTCACTCGACGTTGCGTCCCACATGGTTAAACTATGACTTGGCTCTAAGCTTGATGGCATCACAAACGGGAACATAGCGAAGCCTGCAGTAAAGATGACCCCAGCATTTCCTAGACTAGAGGTAAGGAAAGCCAATGCACATTTTTCAAAACGAGAAGCCAAGACCGCCAATAGCGGCATAAATACCCCTAATGCGGGCGCTAGCCACAAAATTGGATACGTTTCAAAATTATGCATCCAAGCACCCGCTTCACGAACGACTTCTTTATTTAATGGGTTTGACGCCGCCGCACCGTCAATGGCACTCACTACAACATAACCGTCGATATTTTGAATCCAAAAGCCGGCGGCAACAAATAATAGACAGGTTAATAGACCCGAAAATTGGGCTGTCGCACGTGCACGAGTATGCAATTCACCCGTTGTTTTCATTTGTAGCCAAGCAGAACCTTGCATCAAAATCATAAACAAACTCACCAAACCACACACAAGTGCAAATGGATTCAATAACCCAAAGAATGAGCCGTGATAACTCGGCATAATTAGCTCATTTAATTGGAATGGAACACCTTGCAGCAGGTTACCAAACGCCACACCAAAGATAATTGGTGGCACGAATCCACTGATCGAAATACAGATATCCCATGTGTTTCGCCACTTTGGATCTTCAATTTTTGAACGATAATCCAAACCGATTGGGCGTAGCCATAATGCAGCCAATGTAACAATCATCGCGAGGTAAAAACCTGAGAACGATGTTGCGTAAACCAGTGGCCAAGCAGCAAATAAAGCACCACCTGCAGTAATTAGCCAAACTTGGTTTCCATCCCAGTGCGGAGCGATCGAGTTAATCATGACTCGGCGCTCTGCGTCATTTTTACCAAGAACAGGAACCAGCGCTCCTACTCCCATATCAAAGCCATCTGTAATGGCAAAACCTACTAGTAGTACGCCGATCAGCACCCACCAAATAAGTCGTAAGATTTCGTAATCAAACATATTGCTTTCTCCTTGGCTAGGCTTCTACTTGACGATTGACTTGATCTTCAACCGAGCTGCCATTTTGTTCGAAATGATAGCGACCTGTTTTCAAGCTGCTTGGTCCTTTACGAGCAAACTTCACCATTAAATAAACTTCAGCAATGAGGAACACAGTGTACAGCGCCAAAATCGCAAACAACGATGTCCAGATTTGACTTGCTGACAATGCAGAGGCGGCGATATTTACAGGTAAAATTTCACCTACCGCCCATGGTTGACGACCGTATTCAGCCACAAACCACCCAGCTTCTACTGCAATCCAAGGTAAAGGAATGCTCCAAAGCGCCGCTTTAAGTATCCACGGTTTTTGTTCAATTTTTTGACGACAGGTTTGAATAAAGGCCGCACCAAAGACAAACAGCATGATGAACCCACAGGCAACCATGATGCGGAAAGACCAGAACAATGGCCACACCGTTGGAATCGAGTCATCGGCAGCCGCTTGGATCTGCGCTTCTGTTGCATCAGAAACATTCTCAGTATAACGCTTAAGTAGCAGACCATAGCCAAGATCATTTTTCACTTCATTAAATGCTTGAATATTGTCTTCGGATTTGTCACCCGCTCGAAGTGCTTGTAGCAATTCATAAGCGTACATACCATTACGAATGCGATCGATATGCTCTTCACGTAAATCACGTAGACCTGTCACCTCTTTATCTAAAGAGCGAGTGGCAATAATCCCCATCACATAAGGAATCTTGATCGCGTAATCAGTCTGCATGGTTTCTTGATTTGGTAAGCCAAATAGGGTGAAGGCAGCAGGAGCTGGTTCGGTATGCCATTCAGATTCGATGGCGGCCAGCTTAACTTTTTGCACATCGCCAAGCTCATAGCCGGACTCATCACCTAGAATGATAACGGAAATAATTGCTGCCATACCAAATGAAGCGGCAATAGCAAATGAGCGGCGAGCAAACGCAACATCTCGACCTTTTAATAGGTAGTAAGCACTAATGCCCAAAATAAACATTGCCCCTGTGGTATAGCCAGAAGCCACAGTATGAACAAACTTAACTTGCGCAACTGGGTTAAGCACAACCTCAGCGAAACTGACCATTTCCATGCGCATGGTTTCAAAGTTAAATGCTGAGCCAACTGGGTTTTGCATCCAGCCGTTTGCCACCAAAATCCACAACGCAGAGAAGTTGGAACCTAAAGCGACCAGCCAAGTTACCGTTAGATGCTGACGTTTGGAGAGGCGATCCCAGCCAAAGAAGAACAAACCGACAAAGGTTGATTCTAAAAAGAAAGCGACCAGTGCTTCAATGGCGAGCGGAGCCCCAAAGATATCACCAACATAGTGTGAATAGTAAGACCAGTTAGTACCGAACTGGAACTCCATCGTTAGGCCGGTAGCAACACCAAGCGCAAAGTTAATACCGAAAAGCTTACCCCAGAACTTGGTCATGTCCTTATAGATTTGCTTATCAGTCATTACATAAAGTGACTCCATAATGGCAAGTAAAAATGCCATACCTAAAGTCAGTGGAACGAACAAGAAGTGATACATCGCTGTCAGTGCAAACTGCAACCGCGATAGATCAACGACATCAATCATGGTAACTCCTTTGTGTCGGCTGAATGACACTTTTGACATAACGCAACAACACGCATAAGTTAACGAACCATATCCAACTGTTAACTTTTTGCAATACTTTGTTGCTTTTATGTACCATTGTGGTTAGTTAATTGTTAAGCTTCAGCTAATATAGCTGTGACTAATACTAATGCCAAACCCCTTGAGTTTCAAAAGGTTTATTCATACAAAACGCTTTGATTTGGATCAATTTTCCTTACGAGAAAGCGGTTAAAAAAACAACAAAATGATATAAATCAAGAAATGTGGATATTTATCCTATAAACGAGGGCAAAATGAATCATAACAGAGCACAAATTAAACACAGATGGTTAACACCAACCTAAAATTGATTACGAATCATGCATTTTAGAAATATGTCAAAATGTGACATATATTGATAAATATTTCTCTTATCGAACTCTAGGGTCTGTTGATCTTTCGCGGTTAAATTTTGTTCGAGATAAAAGCGTTTTAATCGCGGCGAGAGGTTTGTCGCCTAGTTATTCTAAGCAAAACACCGCTCAACAAAGAGTAAAACGCTTTTAGCCGAACCCTTCGGGCAGCGTTTGTGGCTCCTTTCTACGGCGTTATCGGCTTCTCAGGTAGAGTCACTACATTTCAAAGCCTCTGCCTTGTATAAAGAAGCCACAAACGGCTGCAAAAATCAGCTCGAAAGGTCAACAGACCCTAGGTCGATAATTTTATGATTTTGTTAAACCAAAATGTAAATAAGCACGATCCGTTGCAATCCGACCTCGAGGTGTGCGCTGTAAATAGCCTTGTTGAATCAAAAATGGTTCAAGAACATCTTCAATTGTATCTTTCTCTTCGCCAATGGCTGCCGCTAAGTTATCCAGCCCAACAGGGCCACCTGAAAATTTCTCCATAATGGCGAGTAAAAGCTTTCTATCCATATAATCAAAGCCTTGATGATCAACATCAAGCATATCTAGCGCTTTATCTGCTGTTTGAGCGCAAATATGTCCGTTGCCTTTCACTTCAGCATAGTCTCGCACGCGACGTAGTAAACGGTTAGCAATACGTGGAGTTCCTCGAGCACGGCGCGCTATCTCCAATGCACCATCCGAGTCCATCGACAACCCCAAATGGTGAGCACTGCGCTGTACAATATGTTGTAAATCGGCCACGTTGTAATACTCCAAACGCTGCACAATGCCAAATCGATCTCGTAAGGGGGAAGTCAATGAGCCTGCCCGAGTGGTCGCACCAATCAGTGTAAAAGGAGGGAGATCAATTTTGATCGAGCGAGCGGCTGGGCCTTCACCGATCATGATATCTAACTGATAATCTTCCATTGCTGGGTAGAGAACTTCTTCGACCATAGGGCTGAGTCGGTGAATTTCGTCAATAAATAAAACATCATTCTCTTCTAAGTTGGTCAATAACGCGGCAAGATCGCCTGCTTTTTCCAAAACTGGGCCAGAGGTGGTCCGAATATTGACATCCATTTCATTAGCAACAATATTGGCTAGAGTCGTTTTCCCTAACCCAGGAGGGCCAAAAATCAACAGGTGATCGAGCGCTTCACGACGTTTTTGGGCCGCTTGAATGAAGATTTCCATTTGGTCTCGAACGTGATCTTGTCCTTGATAGTCAGCAAGTTTCTTCGGTCGGATAGCACGATCAATCACTTCTTCGTCCTTAAACGAAGGGTTTATCGGCGCAATAAGGCGATCGGCTTCAATCATAACAAGGTATCCATAGAGTTAGGGGCTATGTGAAAGGCAACCCTTAACGTCATCATCCATTCGGCACAGTATAGAAGATCACGTAAGGTCGATATGTCACGCCTGGCGAAAAGCAAGGTGAAATACATAGGCTTATCTGGCATTAAACCATTGATTTTAAAGCATCACGAATTAACTGCTCACTACTCATGCCGGCTTTCGCGAACTGAGCAACTGCTTTTGAGGCTTGAGCGGGTTTATACCCTAATGCCAACAAGGCACTAACCGCTTCTTCCTCTGCATTTTGTTCAGCGAATATGACTTGATGATCCAATGGGGCTGCATCTGTTGCTGGGGTCAGTAAATCTCCCGTTCCCCACCCTTTTAAGCGGTCTTTCATTTCGACCAACAGACGTTCTGCTGTCTTTTTCCCAACGCCTGGTAACTTGATCAAGGTTGATATATCTTCCCGTTCAACACATGCGACAAACTGACTGGCCGTCATGCCGGAAAGTATACCTAGGCCCATTTTAGGTCCGACACCGTTCGCTTTAATGACTTCTCGAAACAGAGCGCGCTCGCTTACGCTATTAAAACCGTAAAGTAACTGTGCATCTTCACGTACAATAAAATGGGTATAGATAATCGCCTCTTCTCCCACATCGGGTAGCTCGTAGAAGCAGCTCATTGGCATTTGTACTTCATAACCGATCCCCCCTATTTCGATTAACACTTGAGGAGGTTGTTTTTCAATCAATATTCCGCGCAGACGGCCAATCACAGTGAATTCCTTTGTTTGTATGTCAAACTTAATGGCAAGGATGATAATAAAGAACTGGATGGATAGCCAGTAAAACTCTGTGCGTCATACCAACAATATCAGCGTTACCTATAACGACCACGACGAGCACTGGTTGCTTGCCCTGCCAATGCAATCAAGGTGTTGTTGGTATTGGCGTGGCAAATCGCGACGCCTAAAGCATCTGCTGCATCAGCCTGAGGCCTCGCAGGTAATTTTAAGATCTGCTGTACCATATGCTGAACCTGAGATTTATCCGCTCCCCCAGTTCCAACCACCGCTTGCTTAATTAACCTTGCCGCATATTCATGAACCGGTAACTCGGCATTGACCGCAGCCACAATGGCACAGCCTCGTGCTTGTCCGAGCTTTAATGCTGAATCAGCATTTCTCGCCATAAACACCTGTTCAATGGCAAAGACATCCGGTTGAAACTGAGTGATGATCTCGCTCACCCCCGCATAAATCTGTTTTAATCGTAGCGGTAACGCCTGATCAGACGTTCGGATACAACCACTGCCTAAGTAGATGAGATGCCTCCCTTGTTGTCGGATCACCCCATAGCCGGTAATTCGCGATCCTGGATCAATCCCCAAAATAATTGACATCGTTGATTCCTAGTTACAGCGTCTCGTTATCTTTTTGATGATTAGAAAGATAACAGCGAGGCATTCACCTCGCTGTTTATAATAACGTCCCGGAGAACCAATTACTTACGTCGCCAAGTGGTACCGTTAGGGCCGTCTTCCAAGATAATACCTAATTCATTCAGTTTATCTCGTGCCAGATCGGCATTGGCCCAATCTTTGGTCGCACGAGAATCATTGCGTAACTTGATTAAGGCTTCAATCTGTTCGACCTGCTCTTGGCTTTCGGCTTCTCCTTGCATAAAGTGCTCTGGATCTTGATACAAGATACCGATCACATCCGCTAACTCACGCATTAATGATCCTAGCGCACTCGCTTTAAGATGATCTTCATTTTTCAATCGGTTAATTTCACGGGCCATATCAAATAACACAGAGTACGCTTCTGGTGTATTAAAGTCGTCGTTCATCGCCGAGGTAAAACGGCTAACGTACTCTTCACCACCTGCTGCAGGAACCGTCTTATCTAAGCCACGAAGCGCAGTATATAGACGCTCTAAAGAAGCACGAGCTTGAGTAAGATTCTCTTCACTGTAGTTAAGCTGGCTACGGTAATGACCCGACATCAAGAAATACCGTACGGTTTCTGGATCATAGTGCTGTAATACATCTCGAATGGTAAAGAAATTACCCAGTGATTTAGACATTTTTTCTTTATCTACCATCACCATGCCGCTATGCATCCACGTATTCACGTATTGAGTCTCATGAGCACAGCAAGATTGTGCAATTTCATTTTCATGGTGAGGGAATTGAAGATCTGAGCCCCCCCCATGAATGTCAAAATGTTCACCCAAAATAGCAGAATTCATTGCCGAGCACTCGATATGCCACCCAGGACGTCCAGATCCCCATGGAGACTCCCAGGTCGGTTCACCCGGTTTGGACATCTTCCATAATACAAAATCTAAAGGACTGCGTTTGGCGATCTCGATATCAACTCGAGCTCCTGCTTGAAGTTGAGCGAGATCTTGCTTAGAAAGTTGACCATACTGTGCAAATTTACTCACTTCAAACATCACATCGCCATTGTCTGCAACATAAGCAAATCCGCGCTCAATAAGACGCTCGACAAGGGCGATAATCTCATCGATGTATCCGGTGGCTCGAGGCTCAACATCAGGGCGTTGGATGTTTAATGCATCAAAATCAGTATACATTTCTTGAATTAAGCGCTCCGTTAACGCTTCACAGGATTCCTGGTTTTCAGCGGCACGTTTAATAATTTTGTCGTCAATGTCGGTGATATTACGTACAAAGGTAAGGTCATACCCTAAATAACGTAAGTAACGAGCCACCACATCGAAAGAAACAAACGTACGACCATGACCGATATGACAGAGATCGTATATGGTGACGCCACAGACATACATGCCGACTTTTCCGGCTGTAATGGGTTTAAATTCCTCTTTTTGTCTTGTGAGTGAGTTATAAATTTTCAACATGATCTCTATCTAATTTACCGTTAATCCCAAAATAGTTTTAGAGTATAACAACTCTATTATCGCTAGGTCATCCATTTGGTGTTTTGAATGCACAAAAAGTTAAGCTAAAATCTGTCATTCACACAAAACAAGCAAAGGTAATACACATGATCACGCTGCATACTAATTTTGGTGACATCAAAATTCAGCTTAACGAAGAGCAAGCACCAGAAACCAGCGCAAACTTTTTACAATACTGCCGTGATGGTTTTTACGACAATACCTTATTCCATCGTGTTATCGACGGTTTTATGATCCAAGGTGGTGGTATGACTTCGGGTCTACGTGAAAAAGCGACTCGTGCGCCTATTCGTAATGAAGCCAATAATGGGTTAAGCAATAAAACAAGTACTCTTGCTATGGCAAGAACGATGGATCCTCATTCTGCTAGCTCACAGTTTTTTATTAATGTAAATGACAATACTTTCCTTGATTTTAAATCCGAAAGTCGTGACGGCTGGGGATACTGTGTATTTGCAGAAGTCGTTGAAGGCATGGATGTGGTCAATAAAATCAAAGGCGTTAGTACTGGATCTTATGGCATGCATCAAGACGTTCCCCTTGATGAAGTGATCATTACCAGTACCACCATCGAAGACTAAGCTCGCCAATCAAATTACCGACGGATGGAGTGCATTGAGCACTCCACTAATTTTTATGCATACTTTATTTATTTCAGATCTTCACCTGTCACCGGCTCGTCCTGATATCACTCAATGCTTTACTCATTTTATGCGCACTGAAGCTCGAGATGCCGACGCACTTTATGTCCTCGGAGATTTGTTTGATTTTTGGATTGGTGATGATGACCCGACGCCTTTTGCCCAACAGATCAAAGCGGAATTTCAGCAACTCACTGCCGCCGGAGTCGCTTGTTTTTTTGTTCATGGCAATCGAGATTTTCTTATTGGTCAGCGTTTTGCGAAGGAAACCGGTATTGTTTTATTAGCTCAAGAAACCGTCATCCACCTTTATGGTACTCCTGTTGTGATACTGCATGGTGATACCCTGTGTACTGAAGATGTGCGTTATTTAGCATTTCGTGAAAAAGTTCATAAACCTTGGCTACAATGGGTATTTAATCGTTTACCTTATGCGATTAAAAAACGTATTGTGCAACGCGTTCAGTCAGATATCCGTCACGATAAGCAACAAAAAGCGATGGAAATAATGGATGTAACCCCCAGCGAAGTGATTCAGGTACTTAATCATCATCATGTCGATATCATGATTCATGGACACACGCACCGCCCTGCCATCCATCATTTGCCTCAGCTAGGCCATAAAACACGTATTGTACTCGGTGATTGGTACAGTCAAGGCTCGATCTTGCGTTATGCTCCACAAGGGTATGCATTGGAGTCGCGACCATTCGAATAAATGCGCTAAACTTTCTTTGAATGTACTCACAGCAATCGGCTTAAAAATCATTCATAGTGGTACATGCATGGTGTTAAGAATAACAATCACTCCAAGAAGAGCGGGTTTATGAAAAACTCCTACATTGCACGGCAACCTATTTTAGATCGCGATAAAAAAACGATCGGCTACGAATTATTGTTCAGAGATGGTCCACAAAATCGCTTCCCCGATATTGACCCTGAACTTGCTACCAGTCGACTACTTTCCGATCACTGCTGGTCGACGCATTACAATGTATTAGGGCCCTATTTGGGATTTGTTAATTTTCCTTATCAAAGCCTACTCAACCTTGTTCCAACCCTGTTTCCATGTGACAATTTGGTGGTTGAAATCCTTGAAGACTGCCCACCAACGGAAGCGTTACTTGATGCGATAAAACAATTATCCCAACTTGGTTATAAAATTGCCCTTGATGATTTTATTCCAAACCGAGCTTGGCAAGCTTTCCTTCCTTATGTTTCCATCATTAAATTCGATATTCGCCTGTTCCCGATAGAAAAAGCGCGATTTTTCATGCACAAACTCCGCGGTTCTCATATTCAATTTCTCGCTGAAAAAGTAGAAACGTATGAGGAGTTTGAACAAGCAAAGCAAGCCGGATTCGTTTATTTTCAAGGTTATTTTTTTAGTAAACCTGAATTAATCCAGCGTAAAGCACTAGAACCTTCTTTTATAACCATTATTCAATTATGCAAAGAAATAGCAAAAGAAGAGATTGATTATCAGGTGTTAGAACAACTGGTGGCAAAAGATCTTACGCTTTCTTATAAATTACTCACCTTTGTCAACGCCTCTGCCCTGGTCAGCACAAAAATACAATCGTTTAAACAAGCATTAGTCTACCTAGGGGAAGAACGATTACGTCGTTTTATCTCTTTGGTAGCGATCGCATCGACTCATCGAGATAAACCTGATTCGTTATATGGTTTATCTATTCAACGCGCTCGGTATTGTGAGCAACTTTATCAAAAAATCAACGGAACACAGACGTCAGGCAATGCGTTTTTAACCGGGATGTTCTCATTATTGGACAGCCTACTCGATCAACCGCTTGACGAGATCATTAACGACATGCCCATCGAAGATACGGTTAAGCAAGCATTATTAAACGGCGATGGGCTACTAGGACAACTTCTCAAACTCGCCAAAGCGCATGAAAAAGCCGAATGGTCTCAGGTTGCTCAACTGACCAAGCAGCTCAAGCTGACGGAGTCCGATGTCGCTTATAGTTATGACGAAGCGATCAGCTGGACTGCGGATTTATTAAATATTACCCCCTAGACGCCATCACAACATCCACTTACACTCGCTAACTCTTTTTTTATTGGATGACAGCTATGACAACTTGTTACTGTGGCAGCGGTAAAGAATATGACAATTGTTGCCAGCCTATTCATAGTGAGCCCGCTCAAGCACACAAACCAGAGCAGCTAATGCGAGCTCGATATAGTGCCCATGTATTGGGACTCATTGATTTTATTATTAATACTTACCACCCATCGTGTCTGGCTGATCAACAGCGCAAGGAGCTTGAAGATTCAATGAATAGCCAGTGGCAAAAGTTAGAGATTCTAAAGACTTGGCCAGGACGCGACGAACATGAAGGCTTTGTGCATTTCAAAGCTTTTTATCGTGCAGGACAACAGACATACTGTCTTGAAGAACAATCTCGCTTTGTGCGCGACAACCATCAATGGTTCTATATTGATGGTACATTTCCTCAACAAAATAAAATTGGCCGCAACGATCCTTGTCGCTGTGGTAGCGGTAAGAAATTTAAAAAATGTTGCGGCTAAATCATCCATCGCTAACTCGCCAAGAGCAGAATGATTATTCTTGATCGATCATCCACTTACGGAAGGCTTTGCGTTGTTCTTTATCCGCTTTTAAATAGAGAGCTTGCAGATCATCTAATAACGCATCGGAGGAAGCGGGAGCGGGGTTATGGGAGTTTACTGAAGGCTTCTCTAATGAGTTATCGATGGTTAAATAGCTCATCGTAATGGCTGCTTTTCCCGCTTGTTTATTGTATGTCACAATATCATCAACAAAATTTTGTCCAAGTACAAAACCGCTAAGAGGAACAACGTCACTCACCTGCTCAACCGGTTTTTGATTATCAAGGTCAATCAACTGCCATTCAAAATGAGCGATCTCTTTCTTGGCTTGCTGGGCGTTACGATAGTTAGGCATTTGAAAAGTTAAGGTTTGATCAGTCGCATTAAAACGTAGCACCACCAAATCACTATACACATTATCCACCGTATCGCGATTTACAAAAGGTTTTGCATAGCGAAACGCGATTTGATTGACCCCATCCGGCAGCTCAACCGTTTTGTGACTGCTTAGAAAACTGCCTTTCATCTGCGGTTTTTCTAAATTTACCACCGCTAAACTGATCTCCTCTGGTACCGTCAGTTGCACTTTAGCTTGTACTGTTGCCGTGAGAACGACTCCGACCAATAATCCCTTTATGATATGTTTCATCATGACCTCCACCTCATCCATCTCCCATAAAAAAAGCTCGGCAGCGCCGAGCTTATCTTTAACGATAAATCGCTAGATTACCAGTATACACGAGCACCGATAGCAAGATTGTTAACATCATCTTGACCGTCAGTATCATTGAAGTTGTATTCAACGTAAGTACGTGCCCACTTAGCAAACATATACTCTGCACCTAGGTATAGGTTAGTGATGTCAGCCGCTTCTTTTTTACCATTGATAAACTGAGCACCGCCGTACAGTGACGTTTTGCTCGCCACTTTGTATTTTGCACCAAGGTGGAAACCATCAGATTCCTCTTTTGTGCTGTTGACTTTATTTTTATCTTTATTGTATGCGTAAGTAATACCAACCACGCCTTTATCAGTCAGCGCATATTCCGCCGTGGCTTCAAAATAAGTTGAGTCGATATCACCGGCTGTTTTATCAGACATTGATGCACCACCAATGTGTAAAGAAAGAGCATCATAAGAACTACCAACGTACAGTTCGAACAACTCAGCATTCTCGTTATTCTCAGCTAGGTTGTACTGAGCTTTTACCCAGCTTTTACCAAGTTCCAATTGGTATTTGATCGCACTGCTTTGCCAGAAATTGTTATCTAGCCCACCACGATATGGTGCCAAGTCATATTCATAAGCGTAAATTGCGCCATAAACATCATCATAAAGCGGTGAATGTTTACCATAGGTCATCACGCCGTATTCTGTACTCATGCCAATATAATGCTGACGAAGTTCCCAGTCTTCATCGACACGATATTCTACTTTACCAATGACATCTAAGCCTTCTTCAACTGCATTGTAGACAACGTTAACACCAACACGTGAAGAACCTTGATCAATTTTTGCATCAGTATTGCTTTCATCAGTAAACTTAACGCTTTGACGAAGTTGACCATAAAAATCAACGGATACGTCATCCGCTTTAAATACTTCTGCTGCATTGACTGATGTTGCTGCTGAAGCAACCAGTAGTGCTACTAGAGTCTTTTTCATATTAATCCACTGCCTTTTCTTAGATGGGAATTCCATTTCGGTTCCCTTTGTTTTAGATGATGGTTGGCTAGCTCTGCGGCTAGTTACCATCGCCACTAAATTCGCACTTAAGATTGCAAAAGAATATGCTACATGTCAAATGTGCAAAAAAATATTTATAAAAACAACATAAAAACTTAATAAACAAAAACTTACATATAAATTTCACTTTCTTTCGAGCAACTTCTAACCAAAAAGGTCATGATTAATAAATGTAAACAAAATTAACATTTCAATATTAAACACCAATACTATTAAAAATAAGACATTGATGTAGAATATAATTTCTGTTTTAAAACAAAATTAAGAATTTATATTCGATGGATATCACTTTAATGGCATGCGCATAAAGGTTCAGTTTTTTTTTGTGAGCAAGATCTAGAATTGATTCAAAAGCATACTATTTTAAGTAACTGGGGATCGAAAGTCAGTTATCCCGCCATCGTTTAACCGGTAAAAGTGTTTAACAGGTAAAGGAACGTAGCCGAGTGAAGATCAATGAACAGCAACTGGCTGTCGTCACAAATTATGTTACTATCGCGGCTCTGCTGTTTAGGTCTCGCTATGCTCACAACAAAAATCCAACAATCCATCCGTACGAGTTATCACAATTTACAAAGTCAGTTAGATAACTTTATTCCACGCCGGGCACAGAACTACCTCGTGGCTGAAATCACCCACACCCTCTGTGGTCGCTATCACCCCTCCACACGCATGATTGTGGCAGAAGCAGGCACTGGGATCGGTAAATCACTTTCTTATTTGATGGCCAGTATTCCCGTCGCGATACTCAACCAACGTAAAGTGGTCATTTCTACCGCAACCGTTGCACTACAAGAGCAATTGGTACAAAAAGATCTCCCGCTTTATCGACGGATCACCGACCAAAATTTTTCTTTTCTCTTAGCCAAAGGACGCCAACGTTATTGCTGCACCGAAAAGCTTGCCTCAGCCAGTGGCGTTGATGGTGGCCAACTCGCGATGTTTACTGACAAGCCTGATATTCAGGATATTGAACTGCTACAAGCACTTTATCAACAATTACTAAGTGGGAAATGGGATGGCGATCGAGATGCTTGGCCAACGCCTATCAGTGATTCAATTTGGCATATGATTGTTAGTGATAAACATAGTTGTAACGGAAGTTTTACCGCTCATCGAAACTGCCCATTTCAAAACGCGCGGGCAGAACTCGACAAAGCAGATGTCATCATTGCCAATCACAGTCTGGTCATGGCAGATGCCGATCTCGGTGGTGGCGTTATTCTTCCTGAGCCAGAAAATACCATCTATGTTTTTGATGAAGCTCACCACCTTCCGCAGGTCGCACGCGATCATGCTGCGGCTTCTGCGGCCATGAAGGGCTCAGTAACTTGGTTAGAAAAACTCAACCAATCGTTAGCAAAATTTATCGCTTTGAGCGACGAAAAGCGTGCGTCTCGCTTTCATCGTGAGGCTCAAGATGCGCTACAACAATTGATCCCTGCTCTGAATCGACTCCCAAATCAATTTGAAGCCTCCGCCTTTGACGAAGGGGTTTATCGTTTTGAACATGGGGAATTGCCGGAGTGGTTAGCAACCCAAGCACAAGAACTAAAAAAAGCCAGCCAAAAACTGAATCAAGCGGTCGGCAAAACTGCCGATTTAATTGCCGAAGCCGTTAAAGATGGCACGATAGCAGCAAGATTAGGTGATCCGGCATTATCAGAGCTAGGATTTTATTTACAGAGACTAGAAAACCTTGCACAGGTGTGGCACTTGATGGCGCAACCAAACCGAGAAAAAGGCGCTCCGCTGGCGCGCTGGCTGCAAGTGAGCACTGAACGAGAAAACGATTATTTCGTTAATATTTCACCGCTGGAAATCGGTTGGCAACTTGATCAACAAATATGGAGCCGCTGTGTCGGCGCTGTCCTCGTCTCCGCAACACTCCGAGCACTCAATTCATTTCAGTTTTTTTGTCGCCAAGCTGGGATCAGTGAAAAAAATGAGGATGGTGTCCGATTTTTAGCACTTGCTTCACCTTTTGACTATCACAATCAAGCTGAGTTGCTGATTCCCAAAATGGAGTATGAACCACAAGCACCGCAATATACCGGATATCTTGCTGAGAAAGTGATCGAATATATTCAACCCAATAAAGCGAATTTAGTTCTATTTGCTTCTTACTGGCAAATGAAAGAAGTCGCAGAGAAAGTGCATACTCAATGCATTAAAAACGGTTGGTCTTTACAGCGACAAGGCGAAAAGTCGAGAAAAGAGATTTTAAACCAGCATAAGATGCTGATTCAATGTGGAAAAACCAGCATTCTTTTTGGTACAGGTAGCTTTTCGGAAGGGTTAGATTTGCCCGGTAAATTATTAGAAAATTTAATTATTACCAAAATCCCCTTTGCCGTGCCAAGCTCACCGGTCGAGCAAGCTCATGCAGAATATATTCAGCAACGAGGCGGTAATCCGTTTTTACAAATTAGTGTACCGGAAGCCAGCAAAAAATTGATTCAATCGGTTGGACGTTTACTGCGTCAAGAACAAGACTCTGGTAGAGTCGTGATGCTTGATCGTCGGATAGTCTCTAAGCGCTATGGCAAATCGTTACTCGACTCTCTTCCACCGTTTAAACGTTGCATTGAATAGGCTTGATTATTAAATATTGCTATTATACGCGGCTAGCTTTTAGGATTACCGCTTATTTTCTCGGTGACTCGCCTGTTGATTGGTTAATCTTTCTATCATCGGAGTACCATAGAGGCTGAAAACCGCTTAAGTGGCTAGCGACCGTGATGCGTTGCGATCCGTTTTACCGTTATGATTAGGACCGAACCATTCATGGAACTTGTTGAACCAACCACGTTTTTTATTCTTGCGATCGTTGCCTTTGTCGCTGGATTTATTGATGCTGTTGCTGGCGGAGGCGGAATGCTGACCGTACCAACACTTCTCTCCTTAGGGTTACCACCTCATATTGCGCTTGGCACTAATAAGCTAGCCGCAACCTTTGCCTCTTCTACGGCGGCGGTGACTTACTATCGTAAAGCTCTATTTACACCCCGTTTTTGGAAAAGAACGTTTATTGCGACTTTTATTGGTGCGGTGATCGGCACCTATGCTGTGGATGCCATCAGTACCGAGTGGTTACAAAAGGTCTTACCGCTGATCATCTTGGCCGCGGCTATTTATACCATATGGCACAAAACACCCCACACTAGCGACACTCATTTGCCTGACACCTGTACGCGAACGCACCGAAAACAGTATACGCAAGGCTTTATCCTTGGATTTTATGATGGCTTAGCCGGCCCAGGAACGGGCGCATTTTGGACCGTCAGCTCAATGGCGTTATATCGTCTCAATATTTTACTTGCTTCTGGCTTAGGTAAGGCCATGAACTTTACCAGTAATTTTACCTCATTGATAACCTTTGCTATTTTGGGTCATATCGACTGGATACTGGGACTAACCATGGGGATGTGTCTCATGGTCGGCGCTTTTGTCGGTGCTCATTCAGCGATCCGCTTTGGTGGGAAATTCATTCGCCCTGTCTTTGTGTTCGTCGTTAGTGTGTTAGCGGTTAAGTTAGCCTATGACGCTTGGTTTATTGGACTATGAAGCAACGTTTGTCTCAACTGATGGCACAACTTGAGCAGTGGAATCAGCAAGCTCAGATCATCGATCAACAGGAAAACATCGACAGCCAAGCTTGGTTTGACCCTCACTTATTTAACGCAGATCGTCGTCAACTTGCCGCTTGCGTTCAAGAAACACAACAAAACTTAACCAGACTGCAGCACTTGACTCAAACCAAAATGTCGACCACCAACACCAACCAGATAGCGCACCTTACCGAGCATTTATTTGCTCAAATAGAAGCGCTACATCGGGTCATCACTCATGGGTTAGATACGCTATATGCTGAGTCGAAGAGATTTAAAATGGGTGATGATTTCACTGATCCGCTCTCCAAGGAAGCGCTCCAGCACCAATTCGTCAAGCACCAAGAATGGGAGCAACGACTGCGACAATTAGTCCTGAATAAACAGTATGAATTTGACCATGCGCCAGCTCGTTATCATACTTCAAGATTACAAGCCTTAACGGTTGCAAAACAGCGATTGATCCGCTGTCAGCAAGCAAAAGCGGCTATCGAAGCCCAGCTTCTTATTGATCCCCGTAACTAAGAGTATTTGATCCATGAACCATCCTCCACTCAGTGATGCCCCTGATGAAGTGAAATTAGCGGTTGATCTTATTTATCTACTCGAATCGAATCAAGTTGACTTAACGGTTGCTCTTAAGGCGATTGAGCTAGTTAAACAAGATTTGGAAACTCAGTTGGCACAATCGGTGTCCCCTCCTCAGTCATAACTCGACCCCATCATAGGTTGTCTCAAGCAGTTAAATACGTACTATAGACAGCATAAAAAAATACAGCCGGTGAATAACAACGCGTCAAAAGGGATAAGAAATGAAAGTAATTAGCTTTAATATCAATGGATTAAGAGCAAGACTCCATCAACTTCAAGCCATAATTGATAAACATCAACCCGATATCATCGGTCTACAGGAAATCAAAGTCCATAATGAGGCCTTTCCGATTGAGGATGTTAAAGCTATGGGTTATCACGTTTATTTTCATGGGCAAAAAGCCCACTATGGCGTTGCTCTGCTCTGTAAACATCAGCCGATCAAAGTGATGAAAGGTTTCCCAACCGATACTGATGACCATCAAAAACGGATGATTATGGCCACTTTTTTGGATGACCAAGAAAAGCCATTCACCGTATTAAATGGTTATTTCCCCCAAGGAGATAATATCGCCCATGAGACCAAGTTTCCTTATAAGCGTCAGTTTTACCGCGATTTAATGCATTATTTAACCGAATCTCATACTCCAGATGAACAGCTTATTGTGATGGGAGATATCAACATCAGCCCTCTCGACTTAGATATCGGTATCGGTGAAGCCAACCGTAAACGCTGGTTGAAAACGGGTAAGTGCTCTTTCCAACCCGAGGAACGCGAATGGTTAGCACGCTTGCTCAACTGGGGGTTTGAAGACACGTTTCGTCAGCTGCATCCTACCGTTGAAAATCAATTTTCTTGGTTTGACTATCGTTCACGAGGGTTTGATGATAACCGCGGGCTAAGAATTGATGTCATTTTAGCCACGCCCAGCCTAGCGGCTAAATGTGTTGATGCGGGAATTGATTATCCTTTAAGGGCGATAGAAAAACCTTCCGATCATGCGCCTATTTGGGCGACGTTTGCATCAAACAATTAATCGAATATAACTAGGGTCTGTTTATCTTTCGCGGTTAAATTTTGTTCGAGATAAACAGACCCTAAACTTGTGCCCAAAGCTGAGACCAAGCAGGGCACAAGGTGTTATTGCCGTGGTGCTAAATAAGCCAAATAACGTTTTTCCGCTTGTTTAAAGCAAGCAATCACGATGAAGGTTAACCCCATATAAAATAACCCCGCAGTTAAAAACGATTCAAATGGCGCATAGTGCCGAGAGTTCACCAATCTCGCCACTCCCGTTAAATCCATAATGGTTACGATCCCTGCTACCGCGCTACCGTGTATCATAAAAATCACTTCGTTACTGTACGCAGGCAAAGCACGACGCATAGCGCTAGGTAAAATAATCCGCCGATAGGTTAACCACGGTGTCATTCCATAAGCCTTGGCCGCTTCTAACTCTCCTTTATCCAAACCGTTAATCGCCCCACGAACAATCTCTGCGGTATAGGCTGATGTATTGAAGATAAAAGCAACGAGTGCACAAAACCATGCATGCTCCCACCATGTATCTTTCACTGGAAAAAATTGATCCATCCCATAATAAATTAGGTACAGCTGAACGAGTAACGGTGTCCCTCGGAAAAAATAGATATATCCCCAAGCCGGAATCCAAACCAGTGGGTGTTGATGATTACGAGCAATCGCAAGAGGAATTGCCACCGCTAAGCCAATGATCAGAGATAACCCAACCAACCACGTTGTGATCCATAATCCACTAAAATAAAGTGGCAAACTGGCAACGATCACTGAAAAATCCATCACGACCTCGTATGCATGCTGAATTTACGTTCAACTAATTTCAGTAAACCAGTCGATACGCTGGTAAAAAATAAGAAAATCAAAGCAACGGTGAGATAAAAAGTAAAAGGCATTTTGGTTGAACCGGCAGCCATCGCACTCACCCGAACCATGTCTTCTAATCCAATAATAGAAACTAAGGCTGTCGTTTTTAATAAGACTAACCAATTGTTGCCAAACCCTGGCAGGGCATGACGAATCATCTGAGGCAGCAATATTCGTCGAAACACTAAAAATCCGCTCATTCCATAAGCTTTTGCTGCTTCTAACTCCCCTTTATCGACTGCCATAATCGCGCCGCGGAACGTTTCAGCCATATAAGCACCAAATATGAAGCCGATGGTTAACACCCCGGCAATAAATGGGCTAACATCAATGTAATCAGGGAGATAAGAAGTCCATTGGTGGTTAGGATAAAAATAAGCCAAACCGCTATTTAGCCATTCATTGAGCGAATATAAACTGTGATTCAGGAGAATTTGCCCCCCAAAAAAGATCAACATCATCAGGACTAAATCAGGGATACCACGAATGATGGTGGTATAGAGGGTCGCAATGGCCCTTGCCCAGCGAAAAGGAGCCAATTTAGCCAGAGCCCCTAACATCCCGAGTAGTATGGCAAATAGCAGCGATAATAAAGCCACTTCAATCGTCAGCAGCGCGCCTTTTAAAATCGCTACTTCGTATCCCTGTAGATTAAGCAAGCATAAACCCTCTTTCTAGGCCCTGGGAGGTTGGATACCGTGTTCAACGAGTAACCAACCTCCTAGCTTAGCCTCTAGCCAAAACATTCCCGTAGTAGATAGCCAGCAATATCACTCAATCACCATAAACATCATAGCTAAAATACTGCGCTGCTATTTTTTGATAAATGCCTTGCTCACGTAAAGATACAATGGCTTGATTGAGTCGCTTCGTTAAGTCTTTATCCTGTTTACGAACCGCAATGCCAAATCCTTCTCCAAACCACTGTGGATCCGTTAATGAAGGGCCAACAAATTCATAAGCCTCTCCTCCCACTTTATTCAAGACCCCTTCTTCTAACGCAGACGCATCACCTAACACAGCGGAAATACGCCCATTCGCTAAGTCAAGATAGGCCTCGTCAAACGAACCATAACGTACAATATTGATCGACTTACCATAGTTATCGGTCAAATATTTATCGTGAGTTGTTGCTCGCTGCACACCTATTTTTACGTCTTTCAAACCTTGCGGGCTAAAATCCAATTCGGCTCCTTTTTTAGCAATAAATCGATTAGGGATCAGTGCATATTTGTGCGTAAAATCAATTCGTTTTTTACGCTCTTCGGTAATCGACATCGCAGCAATAATCGCATCATATTTCCGTGCCAGTAGCGAAGGGATAATGCCATCCCAATCTTGTGGAACGATGCGACATTCCACTTGCATTTCTTGACAGAGAGCATTAGCCATATCCACATCAAAACCACGTAATGATCCATCCGCTTCTGTCCAACTAAAAGGAGGATAAGCGCCTTCGATGCCAAAGCGAACAACTTTCCACTCTTTTGCTTGGGCCAGCCCAGAAATGGCCGTTGCTGCCACTGCCGCCATTAATAACCACTTTTTCATATCCATACTCCTGTGATTGTTTTACTGTCTTTATTATCCATAAATATCGTCGAAATAGATGGGTGTTTATGCCCGTGTCGCTTGAAGTGACACTCGTATTAACTCGGTAGGTAACTAGGGTTTGTTGACCCTAATAAATTGATGAAATAAACTGCTTCAGCCGCTCTGACTCAGGGTAGATGAATAATTTTTCAGGCTCCCCTTGCTCTTCAACGATCCCTTGGTGTAAAAACATGACATGGCTAGAAACATCACGAGCGAATGCCATTTCATGGGTGACAACCAACATGGTTCTTCCCTCTTGAGCAAGATCTTTCATCACGCCTAAGACCTCACCCACTAATTCAGGGTCGAGCGCAGACGTAGGTTCATCAAACAATAAAACCTCAGGTTCAACCGCTAATGCACGAGCAATCGCAGCTCGTTGCTGCTGCCCTCCTGATAGGTGTCCGGGGTAATAATCTCGGCGTTCATAAAGCCCCACTTTTTTTAACAAAGCTTCAGCATTCGCGATGGCTTGATCCTTAGCAATATTGAGAACATGCACAGGTGCTTCAATCACATTTTCTAGCACTGTCATATGGGACCAAAGATTAAACCCCTGAAAAACCATCGCTAAACGTGAACGAATACGCTGAACCTGTTTATCGCTCACCGGCCTAATGTCACCTTGGCGAGTCATTTTCATTTCAATCAGTTCATTGTTAACCCAAATTTCACCAGATGTTGGCGTTTCGAGTAAATTAATACAACGTAGGAAGGTACTTTTCCCTGAGCCGGAAGAGCCAATGATCGAAATAACATCCCCTTTATTTGCCTGTAGTGAAATTCCTTTGAGCACTTCATTTTGAGCAAATGTTTTATGCAAGTTTTTGATGTCCAGCGCGGGTAGATCGGTCATGCGCTTTAACTCCCTGTATTGATTCACGTCAAGCAATCCAGCTTGATTTTTCTACAAATTAGCACTCAACCCTAACACGTGCAACATGTTATTAACCCTCTAAATAAAAATATCTAATCATTACACATGAATATTAATTCAACAAAAGCCCACTAAAGATCATATTTCTGGTCTTGCAACACACAAATAAACGACAAGATATGCAACACTTTAACAACAACACACATAGAATTTATATTGCAACGCGTTTCTTAAGTAACAATTGTTACACTCAAAAAACATCATCGACAGTTATCTATTTAGTTACAAATTGTAATATATGAAAGAAAATTTCATGAAATATCTTTCTATGTGGCTGATTTTTCTATGTTTCTGTAGTTTTATTTCATATTCATAATTAAAGTGATCAAGATCAATCACCCTATAGAATGAGCACGTTAAACTCGCTAACCAATAAAAGAGTAAATAATGCTCTATATTCATAATGTTGGTCGCTAGAAAATGCATAAGACTAATGATTATGCAACGAATACATTGTTGTGTTAGCAAGTTAAATAAAATTCAATAAAAATTTACTAACTTTTATCAATATGAGGAATCTATGTCAGACGTAGTCAATCAAGAGCGCTCAGACATCGAGACGAAAAGTTATCAAGAACTGCATCGTCCAGCATCTGAGTTTACCAGCCGCTCCGATTACTTAGATCATGAGTTGCAAATCATGAAGCCACGCCGCTTCGGGTTAAACCTTCCCGGGCGAGACTTCCGTTTTGAGTTGGAAGACTTTGTTCCTGCACTTGCAGGAACGATTGGCATTATTGCCATGTACTCTGCCGTCAGTATGTCGTGGGCGGAAGGGTTAACTCAAACTTGGGATCACATTAATCTGGGGAAAGACTTCGCTATCGAAGTGGCGCGGGTGGAAATGTTATTCCCAGCTTTACTCTTCTGTGTTCTTGCCTCAGGTTTTTTTAATCCACGAGCTAACCTAGCAGGTAACCATGGCCCAATGATTCCACTCATCGGTACCATCGCGCTTGCCGGTGCCCACCCTCTTGCACTTGCCATTTTACTGGGTATCTTCGGGTTAATATTGAGCTATTTTAAAGGTGGCTCCAAATTGGTCAACCTGACCTCGGAGGGAACAGCCGGTGGTTTGCTTATTTTCCTCGGTTTTACCGGAACCATGAGCCAAATCACCTCTATACAAGAATGGGCAACCAGTTTACAGTCTGCAAATATTGCCGCCGGTGATATGGGCTATATCGGGCTCATTGTACTGGGCGTCAACATTGTGCTTTATGCCTTCCTTGCCAAAATTAATATGCGCTGGCTGGCCATTCCCGTTTGTGCCTTTACTGGATTACTGCTGGCATTAATTTTTGGTGCGGGTTTTGATCTAAAATTTGAAACACAAACAGGTTTGCCGAATCTTAACCCTATCTACTGGTGGGGAAGCACTGAACAAGGATGGATGCTTGGTTTGCCTACCCTTGAGCACTTCATCGCCTCTTTACCTTTCGCTATTCTTGCCGTAGCTATGTGGTCACCTGATTTCTTAGGCCATCGTATTTTCCAAGAACTCAACTACCCTCGTAAAACGGAAAAAGTATTGATGGATGTGGATGACACAATGACGATGTGTTCAATCCGACAAA
This sequence comes from Vibrio sp. V30_P3S12P165, assembly GCF_009904905.1. Classification (NCBI taxonomy): domain Bacteria; kingdom Pseudomonadati; phylum Pseudomonadota; class Gammaproteobacteria; order Vibrionales; family Vibrionaceae; genus Vibrio; species Vibrio sp. V30_P3S12P165. Next base: position 37,338 of record NZ_WXWH01000018.1, read on the forward strand.
TGGTTGGCACTGCCTTAGGCGGCGGTAATATCACTTCATCTTGGGGTACCTATATGATCCCAGCTGCGATTGCAAAACGTCCTATTCCTGGTGGCGCGATCATTCTTGGTTGTTTAGTGATGACTATCGCTATCTTAGGCTTCCCAATGGATGTTGCGGTGTGGCCTCCAGTTATGCGTGTTGCTCTACTTGTTGGGGTATTCCTTCCTTTACTAGAAGCGGGGATGCAAATGGTCAGAGACACAAAAGATTCGCAAGCAGCGGGGATTTGTATCTTTGGTTCTGCGGTTGTCAACCCTGTATTAGCTTGGGCATTAACGATGTTGCTGGACAATAACGGTCTGATTGGCGATAAATCACGTGCAGAGAAACTTTCCTTCGTCGATAAGATAATCATCCCAGGTGGTGTACTGATTATTTGTTTAATCGCCATGTTAGCGGTCGGCATGCTGGATGGTCAGTACGGGATTAAAGCTTGGCTACATTAAGCCATCGCATTGACAGAGTGAACAAGATCGGGAAACCTGTCTATACTCACTAAATATAAAGGATAGCAATTTGGGTAGTGTGAAGACACTACCCAAACTTTATCTATATTTTTTAAGTTTTATTGATTTAGTTTAAGGTTTACGATTTTTTTTTAGCTTAAATTGGCTATCAACAGGAACCAATGACAATATTTATATTCAAACTAATGTGTATGTCGATTCGACTATAGATATTGTTATTCATAGAGTGTACTGCCTCTTGTGTGATGCAAGATAGCTGGCTCAACGGCGAAACAGTACGTGTTTTTTCTACTAAAAAGGTAGGTATGTCATGGCAGAGCAATTTGCTAAAGCTTGGGAAGGTTTTGTTGCAGGTGACTGGCAAAACGAAGTCAATGTTCGTGATTTTATTCAAAAGAACTACACACCGTATGAAGGTGACGAATCTTTCCTAGTTTCTGAAGGTACTGAAGCAACCAAAAAGCTTTGGGAAAAAGTAATGGAAGGAATCAAACAAGAGAACTCAACACATGCTCCTGTTGATTTCGACACTTCTGTTATTTCTACCATCACTGCTCACGATGCGGGCTACATCGAAAAAGACCTAGAAAAAATCGTCGGTCTTCAAACTGAAAAACCTTTAAAACGTGCTCTTATCCCTAACGGTGGTATCCGTATGATCGAGAGTTCGTGCAAGGCTTATGATCGTGAACTCGATCCTGAAGTAAAAAAAATCTACACCGAATACCGTAAAACACACAACCAAGGTGTATTTGATATTTATACACCAGAAATTTTGGCTTGTCGTAAATCAGGTGTTCTGACTGGTCTTCCTGATGCATATGGCCGTGGCCGTATCATTGGTGATTACCGTCGTATCGCTCTATACGGTATTGACTACCTAATGAAAGATAAATTCGCTCAATTCACTTCTCTACAAGAGAAATTTGAAAATGGCGAAGATCTTCACATGACCATGCAACTTCGTGAAGAAATTGCCGAGCAACATCGTGCTCTAGGCCAAATGAAAAAAATGGCTGAAAAATATGGTTGTGACATCGGTCGTCCAGCAGAAACAGCTCAAGAAGCTATCCAATGGACTTACTTTGGCTACCTAGCTGCCGTTAAGTCTCAAAACGGTGCTGCAATGTCTCTTGGCCGTACTTCTACTTTCCTTGATGTGTATATTGAACGCGATATGAAAGCGGGCAAAATCACAGAAGAAGAAGCGCAAGAGATGATCGACCATTTCGTCATGAAACTACGTATGGTTCGCTTCTTACGTACACCAGAATATGATGAACTGTTCTCTGGCGACCCAATTTGGGCAACTGAATCTATGGGTGGTATGGGTCTTGACGGTCGTACTTTAGTTACACGTACCAACTTCCGCTTCCTCAATAGCTTATACACTATGGGGCCATCTCCAGAGCCAAACATCACAGTTCTATGGTCTGAACAGCTACCTGCTGGCTTCAAAAAATTCTGTGCTAAAGTGTCTATCGATACTTCATCTATTCAGTATGAAAACGATGACCTCATGCGTCCTGACTTTGAGTCTGACGACTATGCCATCGCATGTTGTGTATCCCCAATGATTGTGGGTAAACAAATGCAGTTCTTTGGCGCACGTGCAAACTTAGCAAAAACCATGCTTTACACCATCAACGGTGGTATGGATGAGAAGCTAAAAATGCAAGTTGGCCCTAAAATGCCTAAGATCACTGATGAAGTGCTTGACTACGCTGATGTGTGGGACAAGATGGATCACTTCATGGATTGGTTAGCAAAACAATACGTCACAGCATTGAACTCTATCCACTACATGCATGATAAATATAGCTATGAAGCGGCATTGATGGCTCTGCATGATCGTGACGTAAAACGTACTATGGCGTGCGGTATCGCAGGTCTATCTGTTGCTGCTGACTCTCTGTCTGCCATTAAATATGCCAAAGTAAAACCAATTCGTGATGAAGATGGTATTGCTGTCGACTTTGAAATCGAAGGTGATTATCCTAAATTTGGTAACAACGATCCTCGCGTGGATGACATCGCTTGTGAATTAGTTGAAGTCTTCATGAACAAAATCCGTTCACTGAAAACTTACCGCGATGCGATTCCAACCCAGTCAATTCTAACCATTACTTCAAACGTTGTTTATGGTAAGAAAACTGGTAATACACCAGATGGACGTCGCGCTGGTGCCCCATTTGCTCCTGGTGCAAACCCAATGCATGGCCGTGATGAAAAAGGTGCAGTGGCTTCATTGACCTCTGTCGGTAAACTTCCATTTGCTCATGCTAAAGATGGTATTTCTTATACTTTCTCTATCGTACCGAATGCACTTGGTAAAGATGAAGGTTCACAACGTGCTAACTTGGCTGGTCTAATGGATGGTTACTTCCACCATGAATCAGGCATTGAAGGCGGTCAGCACTTAAACGTGAACGTGCTTAATCGTGAAACGCTATTGGATGCGGTTAAACACCCAGAGAAATATCCACAATTGACTATTCGTGTATCAGGTTACGCCGTTCGTTTTAACTCTTTAACTGCTGAGCAGCAACAAGACGTTATCGCACGTACGTTCACTGAATCACTATAATCACTTAGTCGTTATTATTGACATCAAACCTCGCTCTTTGAGCGAGGTTTTTTTACTTGTGAACAACGTAAAATAGATGCGTTACTTTTATCTTGAGCGGTGAGATCTTGTTCCCGTGAAACGAGTTTTAAGCACAACGAAAGGTTTGACGAAGCAACTGTACCGCTACAAACCCCTATTTAATCCTCACCTTTTGTAATAAAATAACAATTAAATACAGTAAATGAGAGCAGCTTATGTCTACTATTGGTCGTATCCATTCATTTGAGTCTTGCGGTACTGTCGATGGCCCAGGTATTCGATTCATTATATTTTTACAAGGTTGCTTATTTCGTTGTAAGTATTGCCATAATAGAGATACATGGGATACCCATTCTGGTAAGGAAGTCTCCGTAGAAGAAATTATTGCTGAAGCCAAATCTTACCGACATTTTATGAATGCTTCTGGAGGAGGTGTCACCTGCTCCGGTGGTGAATCCATGTTACAACCAGAGTTTGTCCGTGACTTTTTTAGAGCAGCAAAAGCAGAAGGTATTCATACCTGTTTAGATACCAATGGCTATATTCGTAAATATACACCTGTCATTGATGAAGTTTTGGATGTGACCGATCTCGTTATGTTAGATATCAAACAAATAAAAGATGATGTTCATCAAGATCTGATTGGCGTTTCCAACAAACGCACCTTAGATTTTGCACGTTATCTGCATAAAATAGGCAAGGCTACTTGGATCCGCTACGTCGTGGTTCCCGGTTATACTGATGATGAAGAATCCGCTCATCTACTTGGTCAGTTTATTCAAGAAATGGATAATATTGAAAAAATAGAGCTTCTTCCTTATCACAAATTAGGTGCCCATAAATGGGAAGCGATGGGAGAAACCTATCCCCTAGAAGGGGTAAACCCACCCAGTAAAGAAACCATGGATAAGATTGTTTCGGTATTGAAGCAGTACCATTCAAACGTCAAATACTAAGCTTTAACCATAAAAACACCGGGATATTCCTGGTGTTTTTTTGTTCACTCTCATCGTCTTACCAACCCGAAAATGACCATCTCTACAGGTCAATCCAAACGGTTCTTGGCGCTCTATTCTAATAACGTCGATATTTTATTCTTTTAACATTAAATCTGTGTTGAGATCATGTTTCAAAAACATCGATTGCTGTTAACCTTATCTTAAGCAAATTGACCAATATTAAGTATAATGAGGCCAGCCATGGAAATGACTAATGCACAGCGTCTAATTCTATCAAACCAATATGTTTTAATGTCTCAACTCGACCCGACCAATGCCGATAAATATAAGCGTTTACAAACGATCATTGAGCGTGGTTACGAACTACAGATGTGTGAGTTAAACAAAGAGTTTGGATGCTTATCTGAAGCCGAATGTCGCGAAGTGATCGACGTAATGGAGATGTATCATGCGATGCAAGAATCTTATAAAATGCTTGATGACAGCCATCGCCAACATCTTGATGCTCGCCGCTTAAATTTTCTTGGTTATGATATTGCTTCTGAAGCACAATTAGTCAACTATGTCCGTTTTCTAGTGAGCACAGAAAAACTTTACCCGCAATTTGAGCCGAATGAACACCAATTTAACAGCCAAATTCCTATGCAAGATAAATATCGTCGCATGCTAGTAACATGGAGAAATTGCCCAAGACAATACCATTTATCGGCCAATGAACTAATGCAAATCATCAAAGCTTAATGCATCACCAACAGAACAGGGAAGCGATATCGCTTCCCTTTCGTTTTGAGTTCTAAAATAAGTAAACGATACCGATTGTGCCCATCGTGCCGGCATCACGTCCTACAACGGGGCTTTCGGAAATCCCCCCCGCTAAGTTGGTGTAACGAACGCCGCCAGAAATACGTATATTATGCGCTACCGCCCAATAAGCGCTCGCGCCAACAAAGTATTGCCCTTCCCAATTGGCATCGTATTTCTCTAATCCACTGCGAACAGCTTCTTGTGCTGATACACCATATAAATGGTTATTGAGGTTGTCAGAGTTATAAGCATACCCAATAGCAGGGGTAATCCCCCAACCTTTAAAACGCAGCGGAAAACGCCAAGCTAACTCACCATAAACACCGTTGTGCCTGCCGGCAATATCTGAGCCAATACTCGCTTCCCACATCCCGAGCATCGTGTATAGCTGGTAGCTTACTCCACCTAAAACCGTCGCTTTACGTTTATCGAGTAAACGTATTTGCGGATCATCGGAATCAGAAGGCTTAAGCGTTCTAGGATCAAAAGCAACGCGAAAGACAATATTTTGCGATGCTCCCCGCGGAAATAAACGATACCCAGCATCAAAACCGCGAAGAAAAATATGCTCACCTTCATAGCCAATGACTGGGATCACGGTTCGATTCGATGGCGTATCTTTATAAACGGCAGGAGAATAAGCCGCCGCTAATCCTAATGACCACTGAGACACTTCTGCATTCACTGCCGAAGAAATGAGCAGAAAAGAAAAAAACCATCGTCGTTTAATCCTTAAATAACGCATATTCACCCTACATTCTGTATCGATAACAAACAATAGGATAATCATAGAGCCTGAAATCTATTGATACAATCTTTGTTACACCCAAACAACTTACCGGTTCAAGTTAGTCGTCATTAAATGAATGCCCCCTGAGCATCGCCCATCATTTTCACTACAAAATTCATATTTCAGTTTTTTTAATGGGAAATACACCAGCCAAATTTCATCCCCAATTTTAAATAAACACATAATCTTTAAGCAAAATCGCTAAACTCGATCTAGGCTTAACATGTTAGGGAGTTATGTTTTTCAGCGGTTATATGTCCGATAAGACATTTAAAGAGGGGATGCACAATGAGTATTTTTGACCACTTTCAGGCCCGCTATGAAGCAGCCAAGGATGAAGAACTGTCCATACAAGCCTTTTTAGATCTATGCAAAGATGACAAAAGTGCTTATGCAAATGCCGCTGAGCGTCTACTACTGGCGATCGGCAAACCTGAACTCATCGACACCTCTAAGGATCCTCGGTTGAGTCGGCTTTTTTCTAATCGAGTAATATCTCGCTATCAGCCCTTTGCCGAGTTTTATGGCATGGAAGAAGCGATTGAACAGATAGTTTCTTATCTAAAACACGCCGCTCAAGGGCTAGAAGAACGTAAACAGATTCTATATCTACTTGGCCCTGTTGGTGGGGGAAAATCGTCGTTAGCTGAAAAGCTCAAAGCCTTGATGCAACAAATGCCTATTTATGTTCTTTCTGCTAATGGCCAACGTAGCCCAGTGAATGATCACCCATTTTGCCTGTTTGATGTGACTGAAGACGGCGATCTTCTTAAACGTGAATATGGCATAGAAAAACGTTATTTACGCTCGATTATGTCTCCGTGGGCCGCCAAGCGATTACATGAATTTGGAGGCGATATTACCCAATTTAAAGTGGTGAAGGTGCGTCCTTCTATTCTAGACCAAATCGCGATCGCAAAAACCGAACCTGGTGATGAAAATAATCAAGACATTTCCTCTCTGGTAGGAAAAGTCGACATTCGTAAACTGGAGCACTATTCCCAAGATGATCCAGATGCTTATAGCTATTCTGGTGCTTTATGTCGGGCAAACCAAGGGTTGATGGAATTCGTCGAAATGTTTAAAGCGCCCATCAAAGTGTTACACCCACTGCTCACCGCAACTCAAGAAGGAAACTACAACGGTACAGAGGGCTTATCAGCCCTGCCCTTTGATGGCATGATCCTCGCTCACTCCAATGAGTCAGAGTGGCAAACCTTTCGTAATAATAAAAATAATGAAGCTTTCTTGGATCGAGTGTATATCGTCAAAGTGCCTTATTGTTTACGAGTTTCAGAAGAAATTAAAATTTATGAAAAACTACTTGAACACAGTGAACTATGCCAAGCACCTCGTGCACCAAGTACGTTAGAGTTACTTGCACAATTTAGTGTGCTATCGCGGCTAAAAGTGCCAGAAAATTCATCGATCTTCTCAAAAATGCGTGTCTACGATGGTGAAACGCTAAAAGATACTGATCCGAAAGCCAAAAGTTACCAAGAATACCGAGACTACGCTGGAGTTGATGAAGGCATGTCAGGCCTTTCAACACGTTTTGCATTTAAAATTTTATCGCGCGTATTTAACTTCGATCAAGCAGAGGTCGCCGCAAATCCCGTTCATTTATTCTACGTGATTGAGCAGCAAGTTGAACGAGAACAATTTCCACAAGAAACGGCCGATCGTTACCTTGAATTTATCAAGGGGTATCTGGTACCTCGCTATGTCGAATTTATTGGTAAAGAGATTCAAACCGCCTACCTAGAATCTTATTCTGAATATGGACAGAATATTTTTGATCGTTACGTCACTTATGCCGACTTCTGGATTCAAGATCAAGAGTATCGCGACCCAGAAACCGGTCAACTGTTTGATCGCTCAGCACTCAATGATGAATTGGAGAAAATCGAAAAAACCGCAGGAATCAGTAATCCTAAAGATTTCCGTAATGAAATTGTTAACTTTGTCTTGCGTGCACGAGCTAACAATAATGGCCAAAATCCTGTTTGGACAAGTTATGAAAAACTACGCACCGTAATCGAGAAAAAAATGTTCTCCAATACAGAGGAGCTGCTACCCGTTATCTCATTTAATGCAAAAACTTCTTCTGAAGATCAGAAGAAACACGACAACTTTGTCGCTCGGATGATGGAAAAAGGCTATACCGAGAAGCAAGTTAGACTACTCTCCGAGTGGTATTTACGGGTTCGCAAATCCTCTTAATTGTGCAAGTGGCTCATCAATCTGTGTTGTCCTATCAAGTCACTGACCGATGAGCCACCCCGCAAAGCGTATAAGCAATGCAAGCTTATAGGTTTGACGTTTACAGGGAGAATTTCATGGCGCAATTTATTGACAGAAGGTTGAACGGTAAAAATAAAAGTGCCGTCAATCGGCAGCGTTTTTTACGCCGTTATAAGGATCAAATTAAAGAGTCCGTCGCGGATGCTGTTAATCAACGATCGATCACCAATACTGAGTCTGGCGAAGATATTTCGATTCCACAACGCGATATTAAAGAGCCGATTTTCCATCAAGGGAAAGGCGGTTTAAAAGAACGAGTGCATCCGGGCAATGATCAGTTTATTCGTGGCGATAAAATAGAACGACCTAAAGGTGGTGGCCAAGGTGACGGTTCTGGTGAAGGAGATGCCAGTAAAGATGGTGAAGGCGAAGATGATTTCGTGTTCCAAATTTCAAAAGATGAATATTTGGATATTCTATTTGAAGACTTAGCGCTCCCTAACCTTGAAAAAACGCAGCTCAATAAAATTAAAGAGTGGAAAACACATCGCTCAGGCTTTCAAACCGCAGGCGTTCCGGCCAATATTGCTATTGTCCGTTCGTTACAACAATCTTTAGCTCGTCGAACGGCCATGACCGCCGGAAAACGCCGCTTAATGCAAGAGTTAGAAGACGAACTGGAAAAGATCCAGCTCGCGGAGCCAGCGCAATTATTAGTCGAAAAACAGCTTAAAGAAGAGATAGCCGAATTAAGACGTAAAATTGACAGTGTACCCTTTATTGATACCTTTGATTTACGTTTTAAAAACTATGAAAAACGCCCAGTTCCTTCTAGCCAAGCCGTAATGTTTTGCTTAATGGATGTTTCTGGTTCAATGGATCAAGCGACCAAAGACATCGCCAAACGTTTTTATGTGCTGCTTTATCTATTTCTTACTCGGACTTATGAAAATGTCGAGGTTGTTTTTATCCGCCATCATACCCAAGCCAAAGAGGTGGATGAACATGAATTTTTCTATTCACAAGAGACGGGAGGAACCATTGTTTCCAGCGCGCTAAAATTGATGCATGACATTGTTAAAGAGCGTTATCCACAAGGAGAATGGAATATTTACGCCGCACAAGCCTCAGATGGCGATAACTGGGCAGATGATTCACCTCGTTGTAAAGAACTACTCGCCAATCAATTACTTCCCGAATGTCAGTACTTTGCTTACATAGAGATAACCCGACGCTCTCACCAAACTTTATGGTATGAGTACGAAAAGCTGATCGATACCCATGACCACTTTGCGATGAAAAACATTCGCAATGTTGAAGATATATTCCCTGTGTTTAGGGAGCTATTCCATCAGGAAACGGCATAGGGGAAACCGATATGAATCATAAAAAATCCACAATCAGCGCCAATAAAAAGCGCTTACCCGATGGGCCTGATTGGACCTTTGAACTACTTGAACAGTATCATCAAGAAATCAAACGAGTTGCCCAATATTATCGGCTAGATACCTATCCTAATCAGATAGAAGTCATCACCTCGGAACAGATGATGGATGCCTATTCTAGTATTGGAATGCCGATCAATTATAATCATTGGTCATTTGGTAAAAAGTTTATCCAAACGGAACAAAACTACAAACATGGCCAGATGGGGCTAGCGTATGAGATTGTGATTAACTCCGATCCTTGTATTGCCTACTTGATGGAAGAAAATACGGTTACGATGCAAGCATTAGTCATGGCTCATGCTTGCTACGGACATAACTCTTTCTTTAAAGGTAACTACCTATTTCAAACATGGACAGATGCCAATTCGATCATTGACTACCTTTTATTTGCTAAAAACTATCTAGCCGAATGTGAAGAAAAATATGGTATTCATGAAGTTGAACAACTGCTCGATTCTTGTCATGCGCTCATGAACTATGGCGTTGATCGGTATAAACGCCCAGAAAAAATATCCATTGCGGAAGAAAAAGCACGCCAAGAAGAGCGTGAGGCGTACTTGCAATCTCAGGTGAACGCACTCTGGCGTACGGTACCGCAAAAAGTCAAGGAAACCGAATCTCAGGCCCGCTTCCCAAGTGAGCCTCAAGAAAATATTCTTTACTTTATTGAAAAACATGCGCCACTACTTGAGCCTTGGCAGCGAGAAATTGTACGGATTGTCCGCAAAATCAGCCAATACTTTTACCCACAGAAACAAACTCAAGTCATGAATGAAGGCTGGGCCACATTCTGGCACTACACCATTCTCAACCATCTCTATGATGAAGGTATCGTCTCTGATAAATTTATTCTTGAATTTTTACATAGCCATACCAGCGTTGTGGCACAACCAGCTTACAATAGCCCTTATTATAGTGGCATTAACCCTTACGCTTTAGGGTTTGCTATGTTTCGAGATATCAAACGCATTTGTGAAGAACCAACCGAAGAAGATAAATACTGGTTTCCTGAACTAGCGGGAAGTGATTGGTTAGACGCCGTTCACTTTGCAATGCGTAACTATAAAGACGAAAGCTTTATTAGCCAGTATCTATCACCGAAGTTAATCCGCGATTTTAAGCTGTTTGCTATTTGTGATGATGACCATAAAAATTTTATTGAAATTAGTGCGATTCATGATGAATTAGGTTACAAAAAAATTCGTGAAAAACTCGCCGCACAATACAACTTGAGTCATTTAGAACCCAACATTCAAGTGTATAATGTCGATGTACGAGGAGATCGTTCTATCACCTTGTTATACATTCCTCATGAGCGGATTCCTTTGGATCCAAGCTATCATGAAGTACTCAAACATATGCACCGCCTATGGGGATTTGATGTTAAGCTCGAGGAGTTGAAAGAAAGTGGTCGATATGAATTATTAGCAACTTGCCCGAAGAAAAATGACCACGAAAGTAAACACTGATGTGCGGCTCATCAGCCGATATGATGACCGAGGTAACAAAATAACGCTGTTCCCAATCACACCAAAGCGTCGTGAACGGGAATAGCGTTATGCAATTTCAGTAAGGTAGGGATACCTTAGCGTTCAATTTTAGCTCACAGCAATAATTCGGCGAACTGCTGCGAGATCTTCTGCTGTATCAACCCCAGCTGGTGGTGCCTCAAAAGCCACTGCGACGTGGATTTTTTCACCATACCAAAGCACTCTGAGTTGTTCCAAGCTTTCAATCTTTTCTAACATACTCGGCTGCCAACGGATATAAGTATTAATAAACCCGGCCCGATACGCATAAATACCAATGTGCCGCATCAAAGGTTGAATAACCCGTTTATCTGGTAAAGCGAAATTATCCCGATCCCAAGGGATCGCGGCTCGACTAAAATAAAGTGCGTATCCGTCTTGATCCGTGACGACCTTAACCGCATTGGGGTTAAAGATTTCATCTTGGCTATCAATCTCAACAGCGAGCGTTGCCATCGGTGCTTGGCTTGATGATAAGTTATCCGCCACTTGGCGAATAATACAAGGGGGGATCAAAGGTTCATCCCCTTGCACATTGACAATGATATGATCATGATCAATCCCCATTAAGGCCACCACTTCAGCGAGACGTTCGGTACCAGACTGGTGTTCAGCCGATGTCATACAAACCGTTCCACCGAAGTTTTGCACCGCTTGCTCAACTCGATGATCATCGGTAGCAACAATGACTCGCTCAGCCCCTGCTTGCTGCGCTTGTTCATAAACCCATTGAATCATTGGCTTACCACCAATATCAGCCAACGGCTTACCCGGTAAGCGGGTGGATTGATATCGCGCTGGGATCACCACTGTAAATGACATTAGCGCCCCTCTTCCATCTTCATTGTGCGCGCTTCGGGTTCCAGTAACACCGGAATCCCTTCTTTGATAGGATAAGCAAGACGATCAAATTTACAAATTAACTCTTGATTCTCTTTATCGTAAGTTAGTTTCCCTTTACAAACCGGACAAGCTACGATTTCAAGCAGACGATGATCCATACAGTTCCATAACCTCTTTAATTGTCTTCAAAATGCACTGTTCATGTTCAGAAACTATCTGGGCAGAAACCGGTAAATACCACCAGTTAGCCTCTGCAAACTCAGTACATTTAACGGCATCTTTTTCCGTCATTATTACGTTGTCGCCTTTCTTCGCTAACACTTTCAGTTGCGACTCATCAAAAGCCTGATGATCAGCAAATCCATGTGTCACGATAGGTTTGGCACCTAATGTTTGTAGCGTTTTAAAAAAACGTTCAGGATGACCAATCCCCGCCCACGCGACTAAATCGGTCAGTTGACTCACGTCTACTCGCTCCCCAGTCACAAGATTGACCGCCAAGCTGGGCGATAAAGTCATTCCGATCTCCCCAGTTTTGGCTTGCCCACCATTGGTAATAATAAAATCTACCTCTTGCAAACGTGAAACCGGCTCTCGGAGAGGGCCAAGCGGTATCAATTGCTGATTTCCAAAGCGCCGTACCCCATCAACAACAGCAAACTCGATCTCTCTCTCTAGTGCATAGTGTTGTAAACCATCATCGGTTACAATTACCTCAACCCCGAGCGCTAAAAGCGCTTTAACGGCATTTACTCGTACCGGATCCACAGCAACAGGAGCGTGAGTGCGCTGATAAATCAGCTTCGGCTCATCACCACAATGTGACGTAGGAGTCGACTCCGTCACTAATAATGGATAGACCGGTGCTTTTCCACCATAACCCCGAGAAACAACTCCCGCTCGATAACCCTGTCGCTGTAATGTTTCCACCAACCAAATGACGAAAGGTGTTTTACCATTGCCACCAGCGGTAATGTTTCCGACCACAAAAACGGGAACAGGTGCCTTATAACTTGCTTTTTTTCCTTGTTGAAAAGCACGCCGCCGCGCTGAACTGATGAGCTTGAACACTAAACTCAGCGGCCACAACAGTGGCCACAAAAGAAAGTAGCTTAGATGACGCTCAAACCAAAGTTTTTCAATCACGGATTAATCACCGAACTGGATACGATGAAGCTGGGCATACGCGCCATTTTTAGCGATCAATTCCGCATGTTTTCCGCGTTCAATGATTTCACCATCATCGACTACTAAAATTTCATCCGCTTTTTCTATCGTTGAAAGACGGTGAGCAATCACTAAGACTGTTTTATTTTTCTGTAGCTCATCTAACGCCGCTTGAATCGCTCGTTCAGACTCAGTATCCAAGGCCGATGTTGCTTCATCTAAGATGAGAACTGGCGCATCTCTGAGTAAAGCTCGAGCGATCGCCACTCGTTGCCGTTGACCACCGGAGAGGCTGGCACCGTTTTCACCGATCATGGTATCTAATCCATCCGGCATATGTTGAATAAAGTCCATCGCATGCGCGAGTCGTGCTGCCTCTTCTATTTGCTCTCTGGTGTACTGCCCCTCTGCTGCATAAGCAATATTATTCGCAATCGTGTCATTAAAGAGGTGAACGTTTTGTGAAACAAGAGCAAAATGTTGACGTAAATTCGCTAGGGTATAATCACGAATATCATGCTCATCAAGACAAATAGAGCCTGAATCGACATCATAGAAACGGGTAAATAAGTTAGCAATGGTTGACTTCCCAGAGCCTGAGCGCCCAACTAAAGCAACAGTTTTACCTTGTGGAATAGCAAAACTGATATGAGATAACGCTGGTTTCTCCTTACCTTGGTAGGTAAAAGTCACATCTTTCACGACAATATCACCACGAACTTTATCGGTTTCAAATTTACCGTGATCACGTTCTGTTTCCAGATCCATTAACGCAAACAAGGTTTGCGTTGCCGCCATACCACGCTGAAAATCCGACGTGACATTGGTTAATGCTTTTAACGGACGCATTAAGCCAAACATTGCAGAAAAAACCACCGTAAAGGTTCCTGGTGTTAAATCGGCGCGAATGGAGTCGACACTGGCTAAGAAAAGTACAGTCACCAAGGCTAATGAGGCAATCATCTGAATAACAGGGTCAGCAACGGCTTGCGCTGATACCAGCTTCATGGTTTGCTGACGCATCCGATTGCTAACATTATCAAAACGTTTGCGCTCGACCTCTTGTCCTCCATAGCTCAAGACGACTTTATGGCCTTTTAGCATCTGCTCCGCAGAAGAAGTGACATGCCCCATGGTCGTTTGCATATTTTTCGATATTTTGCGAAACCGCTTCGAAACAACACGGATACCTAATGCAACAATAGGCGCTACGACGATCAGCACCAACGATAATTGCCAACTGTTCCAAAACATTAAGGTTAATAGGCCAATAATACTGGCCCCTTCGCGAACAATACTGACCAGTGCCCGGCTAGTTGCTCCGGCAACTTGTTCTGAATCGTATGTAATTCGAGAGAGCAAGCCACCGGTAGATTCTCGGTCAAAGAAACTCACTGGCATATGCATGAATTGATGAAAAATGCGCCGACGCATCTGCATCACAACATTCCCCGAGACCCAACTCAAACAGTAAGCAGAAACAAAGCTGCTACAACCGCGAATAAACATCAAACCTAAAATAATAAAAGGCAATATTTGTAAGAAACTGGAATCGCTGCTGCCAAATCCTTCATCCAATAATGGTTTGAGCAAAGAGATCATGTAAGTATCAGACAGCGCGTTCATCACCAGCGCGATAACCGCTAAAACTAACCCCGCTTTGTAAAGACGGATGTAGGTCCAAAGGCGCTTGAAGGTTTGCCAGGTTGTTTCATCAGAATTGAGAGACATAGAGATGCTTAATAAATATGACAATATTGTTCTTATTCTACCTCGTTACGTAGCATCTGCCTATACCAAGGGATGATTCCTCTTTTACGTAAGGCCAGCAATTGGCGATGGCCTTGATGATATAATAACGAAAGTTGCCCAGACTCACCGGTATCTTGCCAGTCAATGCCAAGGGCTTGATACCGGGCCAACACCTCAGGATGGGGTAACTGCCAGCGGTGGCCTTTCGCCAGAGACGCCAATGCCAGTTGTGGACTCACCCGCTGAATAAAGTTAAGCGTTGAAGAAGTTTGGCTACCATGGTGAGGCACTAGCATCACATCACTGGCTAATATGGCTGGCTCTCGACTTAGTAACCATTCGACTATCGCTGTCACATCTCCGGTTAACAATAGAGAGTGACCATACTCTGGCTCTTCAACCCGTACCACGCATGAGTGAGGATTTTCAGCACGTTGCACTAATCGAGGAGGCCAAAGCGCAGTAAACGTTAACCCTTGCCATTGCCAAGATTCACCTTGAATACAAGCGCGAAACCCCTCTCTTTTTTGACTAGAACGAATCCAACTCGGCGACAGCAACCGCTGAATATCATTCAGCCCTCCCGCATGATCATTATCTAAGTGGCTAATAATCACACCATCAAGTGCTGTCGC
Organism: Vibrio sp. V30_P3S12P165; assembly: GCF_009904905.1. NCBI lineage: Bacteria > Pseudomonadati > Pseudomonadota > Gammaproteobacteria > Vibrionales > Vibrionaceae > Vibrio > Vibrio sp. V30_P3S12P165. The sequence goes on from NZ_WXWH01000018.1 coordinate 52,626, forward strand.
ACCACGATGTAAAAGCAAAGGAGCCACCAGTGATTGAGCATAACTTCCCCCTTGCCAACTGCTTCCTGTATCATACAAAACAAAGGCATTATTTCGTTCGATCAATACCGCTAAGCCATGGCCGACATCTAACACATCAACCCGCCAACTTTTTTTATCCGGAAGGCAGATCCACATCGCCCCCATAATACAACCGATCGCCACCCAAGCTCTTAATGTCAATATTGGCCTGAAAAACCATAGGATCAGTAGCAGTAACAAGAAATACTGAATTGATAAGCTAAGATCAAGCCAACTCTGTTCTGAGAAGTTCAATGAAGAATGAAGCGGCCATAATGCCCAATCCACCCACTGCCACCACCAAGAGACCTCACTCTGGAACATGCTATAGCCAAGTAAGGCCAGAAACAGCACTGGGATGACCACCACACTAAACCAAGGAATAAACAATATGTTATAAAGAACGGAAGAAAGACTAACCCCAGCAAAAAAGTAGGCGCTCATTGGAATCATCAGTATCGCCAGTCGGCATTGTCCCCAAAGTGCTTTTTTCCACCAAATTAACTGTGGATTAAGAGTTGATATTTGATAAATCACCAGACTAACAGCGAGAAAAGATAACCAAAAACTGGCCGTGAGAGCCGTAAATGGATCCCATAATAAAACCGCGGCTAAAGTAAGGAGGATTCGCTGTGTTGCGGTCACTTTGATGTGCAACATCAGCAATAAAATCGTTAGCCAGCACATAATTAAAGCGCGCTGCGTCGGTAATGTAAACCCAGCAAGCCAAGCGTACCCTAGCGCAACAACGCCACCCAATAAAAAAGGTAGCCACAATCCACGCTTGACTATTCTGCTCAGTAGTAGGCCAAGGCCATAACCCACTCCAAACGCCATACCAATATGTAGCCCTGATATCGCAGTAAGATGAATCAACCCACTATTACGTAGCCCTAACCACTGTTGTTCAGTAATCAAACTGCGCTCGCCAAAAGTCAGCGCAAGAATAATGCCTTGTACGGCACTAAACTCCGTTAATTGCTTCACCGTTGAGTAGAGTTTTGAACGTAAATGGTTATTCGAGATCACTTGGTAGGTTGAATTAGCTTTGACATTAGCACGCGCGACCCAACGTTGACTGAGATAATACGACTCAAGATCAAATCCAACTTCATTTAGTCGTCCATAAATTGGCTTTACTTGTACCAGAAATTCAAATTGATCCCCCGGTTGTAATTCGATGGGCGCAGATAAGCGTATTTTAGGGGTCAAAAAAAATGGTAAAGCACGATGATTTATTGATCGAACCACAGCTGAACCAGAAAAACCGTGCGAAGTTGCGTTAAAAAAGCTGTTTACTTCTCCTTTTATGGTAATATCACCATCAAATTGTAAGATAATATTGGACTGCGCTCTCACTAAATTACCCTGTGTTATTATTACCAATAAAGCCAGAGCAATCCCGATGCATCCTCTGCACCGGTTAACCAGTAAACTCAGACTCAAAGCAATAAGTAGACCTAATGCTATAAACCAGTTAGGCATCCAAGGCCAATATGGGGCAGAGATCACCGTTAATGAGAATGAAGCCAGTGTCCAGTAATTCGATAAGAGAGTCATGATCCCCTATGCCAAGAAAATTTATTAAGCGTTTTATGCCAGAACACTCGGTAATTAAGCGTCAAAAGGCATTGAAAATTTTTGGCTCGCTCCTATATAACCCCAATTTATGGTGCTTAAATCGACGCTCTGCCGCTGGTGCTTTTGCTGTTGGCTTATTTATGGCTTTCATTCCGCTACCTAGCCAAATGATCATGTCAGCAGGTATCGCCATTTTATGTGGGGTTAACCTACCGCTATCGGTAGCTTTAGTCTGGATTACTAATCCCATTACCATGCCTTTTATCTTTTATTTTTCTTATAAAGTCGGGGCTTGGGTGATGAAAGCTCCGCCGCAAGATTTTCATTTCGAACTGAGCTGGGAATTTCTTCACCATCAGATGCACGCTATTGGCCCCCCATTCCTATTAGGCAGTATAATCTGTGGCACCATTGCCGCTCTTTTGGGATATTTTGGCATTCGCTGGTTATGGCGATATTCGGTCGTCCGCAGTTGGCAAAAACGTCACATAAAAAAACTGTAATCGATTCACTGATGATTCAATAACAAGAAAACACACTTGAGGTAGAAAATTGCGGACCAATCGCAACTTCGTTTGCAATTAGTTGTGGACTCATCATGAGAAAAACCCCCTTTGCACTGGCTAGGGGGAGTACTAAGACTATTTACTGCGAAGCACTGATGCCGGGTGCAGACGACTGGCTCGAGCAGCAGGATACCAAGTTGCCAATAAACTAAGCATAATCGCCGTGCCTGACACCAAAAACACATCACTCATCATCAGTTGTGAAGGTAGAAAATCAACAAAATAGATGTCTCCAGATAAAAACGAATGACCAACGAGCGACTCAAGCCCTTTCATTAAAAAAGTTAAATTCGATGCGATCACCGTTCCCACAGCACTGCCCACTAAGCTGCCGAGCACACCAGAAAAAACACCTTGCCAAACAAAAATACGTTTCACTAAACCATCGCTGGCTCCCATAGTGCGTAAAATCGCAATATCAGCGGCTCGATCTTTCACCGCCATCATTAAGGTCGATACAATATTAAAGCTAGCGACGCCAATCACTAAGACCATCACCAAATACATAATCGTTCTAACTAATTGAATATCTCGATACAAAAAACCATATTTTTGCTGCCAACTGCGTAAATAAACATATTCATGTAGAGTATTACCCACTTCACGTACTATTTGGTTGGCATTCAAAACCTCTGTCACATTAAGAGCAACGCCGGTCACCTTATTACCTAACTGACTGTATAGTTGGGCATCTTGCAAAGGTAACAGTGCGAGGTTATGGTCAATTTGTCCATTAAGATTCAATAAACCAACAATTTTCACCCGGATTCTCTTGGGCGCTTGGACCCGCCTATCATGTTGTTGCGTTGGGATCATTAACGTGATCCAATCTCCGATATTCACGGCTAATTGTTTTGCCACACCTTGTCCGAGAATGACTTGCTGCTCACCTGAAATAAACCTCTCCCAAACTTCCGGTGTCACAAACTGAGCCAGTTGGGAAACAGCGCGCTCTCTATCGGGATCAACACCGCGAACTTCGATCGCTTTCAATTGGATACCTTTTTCCGCCAACGCAGTAAACTTAACGTATGGCGCGGCAGCTTTGACTCTCGGATGAGAGGTCGCTTGCTGCACGATCCTCGGCCAATCTTCGATCGGGCCTCGAACGCCTTCTAATTCACCATGGGGAATCACGGATAAAACACGCTGTTGCAACTCTCTTTCAAAGCCATTCATCGCAGATAAGCCAACAATAATAACCGCGACCCCCACCGCTATCCCAAGCGTTGAAGCTAAAGAGATAAAGGACACCAGCTTATTACGTTGTTTAGCTCGACTAAAACGTGCCCCAATCAATAAAGACAAACTGACAAACATTATGCCTCCGAGACCGTGAGTAAAAGACCATCTTGCATATGCAGTTGTCTATCCATCTTGGCCGCTAACTGGCCATCATGGGTTACCACGAGAAAAGCCGTCGCAAATTCACGGTTCAGCTCACGCATCAAATCGTAAATAGCTAATGCAGTTTGATGATCTAAATTCCCTGTCGGTTCATCAGCTAGGACTAAATCTGGTCGATTGACTAACGCGCGCGCTATGGCCACACGTTGACGTTCGCCTCCAGATAATTCAGAAGGACGATGCTGTAACCGATGCGCAAGCCCAACGCGAGTGAGTAACTGCTGCGCAGCTTGCTTTGCTTTTGTTACCGATTGTCCCCCAATCAATAAAGGCATGGCCACATTTTCTAGTGCAGTAAAATCGGCTAATAAATGATGAAATTGATAAACAAATCCCAAATGTTGGTTACGGATTTTGGCTTGTTTATTTGAACTCAATGCGTTGAGATGATGGCCAAGAAACTCGATATTGCCACTATTGGCTTCATCTAATGCACCTAAAATATGCAGTAAAGTACTCTTACCTGATCCTGAAGAACCAATGATCGACACCAGCTCTCCACGTTGCATGTCAAAACTAACGCCTTTAAGTACTTGGGTTTCTAATTCACCTTCTTGGTAAGTTTTACAAATTTGGTGACAGCGTAAAAGGTTATTCATAACGTAAAGCCTCAGCGGGTTTAACCGCAGATGCGCGGTAAGAAGGAAATAGTGTAGCCATAAAACTCAATACAATCGCCAATAAAACCACAGCGATGATTTGCAATGGATTGATCACAACAGGCAGAGAACCACCAACAGAAAAAAGAGCCACGCCAGCCAATGCCAACAGAGCATTCAAATTCATGGCAACAATAATCCCTAACGCACCACCAACCACAGCTCCAATCACACCACTGCTCGCTCCTTGAACTATAAAAATCATCAATATTTGGCGGGCGCTCATACCTTGGGTTTTTAAAATAGCCACTTCCGCTTGTTTTTCCATCACCACCATGATCAAGGCTGAAATAATATTAAAGGCTGCCACGCCGACAATCAGTCCAAGCATCAGCCCCATAATATTCTTTTCCATCCTCACGGCTTGAAATAATTCGCCTCGCTGCTCTCGCCAATCACGCCAGTACCAACCGGTAGGTAATGTCGTTTGAGATAACTCGGTCACATCGAACGGATCCTGCAAAAAAATGCGCCAACCAGAAATCGTTTGATCATCAAAACGAAGTAATCGTCCCGCATCTCGGAGATGTGTCACCATCAGTAGCCCATCAAGATCAGAGCCGGTATTAAACATCCCAGCAACGGTAAAGTTACGCTGGCTCGGTATTCGCCCTAATGGGGTAAATTGACTCGCCTGTGTCACCATGAGTCGCACCGTATCCCCGACCGACACATTTAAATTACGCGCTAAGGTATGCCCTAAAAAAATCTGATAAGCTCCAGACTGTAAATCGTTGACTCGCCCAGCAATCAAATAATTCCGGATAGGATCATCAACGTTAGGTTCGATACCCACCATTAACCCAGCAGAAAGCTGTGATGCACTTTGTATGATTGCTTCACTGCGGACAATTGGCTCTGGCTCTTTTTGTGGTGATAATTGGCGCACAAACTCTGGCGCTTGTTGCTGCCAAGGCGTTTTCTCTTGTGCTTGACTAATTACCGCTTGTGGTAATACTCCAAGGACACGATTTTTTAATTGCGCTTCAAAACCATTCATCACAGAAAGAACAGTCACTAATGCCATCACACCAATCATGATCCCGGCGGTAGACATATAAGAGACAAAACGGCTAAACCGGTCACCTGAGCGGCCACGTAAATAGCGTAACCCAATAAAAATCGAAATAGGGTGAAACATAATAAAAACCAAATAAATAGAGTGCCGTTACTGTAACGATATTCCCGCTAAGGTTGTAGTTTTTCTTTGCTAAATCTGTGCAAGTCATCGTTTGATTGACACACATAACAAGGACATAGCTTGATTCCTAGCCGTTAATGACGATAATCAACACAGGTGAGAAGGAACCAACTATGACTGACCAAGAATTTTTTACTGTACACCACGCACTCAATATTAATGTCGAGCCTCTACCCGCTGAATTTACTTTACCTTCTCAAATGGATTTTGAAGCAGAGATTCCCACTCCATTTGTGGTTGCCAGTGAATTTAGTCAATTAGACCAATTAAATGACGCCGCTCGCTTAGAGTTAAAACACAGTGACTTTAAACACGTAATTCAGTTATTGGAAACTCAAAATAGCAAGTTGAATTTACTGCTGAGTTTTATGCTGTCTCAGCAAGATGATCCTACGCTGCGTACAACCACGACCACATTTGGCGCGAGCCAATTGACTTACCGCTCAAACACTCGCTTAGCCTTAGGCGCTCAGCTTCGGCTCAAACTGTTCATAGAGCATCCCGCGGCAGCAATATACTGTTATGGGCAAGTCATTGGTTGTGACGATGAGCAAAGCCCGGCCATCATTACCGTCAAATACACCTTATTGCGTGATAATGACCAAGACTTACTGATTAAAGCCGCACTTTATTGCCAGCAAAAATTACTACGCCAGCGCTCTTTAGATCGAAATAAATCATAACGAACCACACGACCCATGATGACAAATACTCTATTTGACCTCCCAGAACTTCGCGGTCCGGGCGACAAAAAATATCTAGGTAACTTACTAGGCGCTAGTTTAGCGCTCACCATTGCCCAAGTGGCACAGCGCCATACAAGTCACACCTTACTTGCGGTGCCCGATCCACAAACCGCCTTAAGGTTGGTGCAAGAAATCGAGCAGTTTAGCCAAGTTCCTGTTGCGCTTTTTCCTGATTGGGAAACGCTCCCTTACGACAACTTTTCACCACATCAAGAGATTATTTCCGATCGCATTGCTCGGCTGTATCAGTTACCTTCATTAGGTAGTGGCATCACGATTGTGCCGATCAGCACACTATTACAACGCCAAAGCCCTCGTGATTTTTTACTCCAGCACACACTCATGGTGACAAAAGGCGATCACTATTCGTTAGAAAAGTTACGTCTCCAATTAGAAAATTCAGGTTATCGCCATGTTGATCAAGTATTTGGCCCCGGAGAATATGCCAGCCGAGGTTCGATTCTCGACCTGTTCCCAATGGGTAGCCAAGCCCCCTATCGAATCGATTTCTTTGATGATGAAATTGATACCATTCGAACTTTCGATCCTGAAAATCAACGCTCAATCGAAGAAATTTCGCAAATTAGGCTACTACCAGCCCATGAATTCCCAACCACAGAGAATGCAATAGAAGCTTTCCGCTCTCGCTGGCGACAACGGTTTGAAGCGCGTCGAGAGCCTGAGTCTATTTATATGCAAGTCTCTAAAGGCACTTGGCCTGCAGGTATTGAATACTGGCAACCCCTTTTTTTCGAACACACAGAAACCCTATTTGATTATTTGCCAGAAAATAGCCAACTGATTACCTTGGGGCATCTCGAGGCTTCCATTGATCAATTCTTAACAGACGTGGCTTATCGTTATGATCAGCGTAATATTGACCCTCTGCGTCCCCTGCTGCCTCCTGAAGAATTATGGTTAAAAAAAGAGGAGCTATTTACTCAACTCAAACGCTTACCTCAATTACAACTCTCTAGCGAGTCGATTGATGAAAAATCTGGCCGCAGCAATCTCAATATTTCGCCATTGCCCGATCTGGCCGTACAGCATCAACAAAAAGAACCACTAAGTGCCCTGCGCCAATTTAGTGAACAATTTAACGGAAAAATTATTTTTTCGGTGGAATCGGAAGGACGTAGAGAAGCGCTATTAGAACTGTTACAGCGGATAAAACTTCGCCCACAAGCTTATCCGTCTTTTGCTCAAGCTTGGCACAGTCAAGAGAAGTTTTCCCTCGTACAAGGTTTAGCAGAAAAAGGCGTTATCTTTCGTGACCAAGATGTTGCCTTTATTTGTGAAAGCGATTTATTCGGGGCAAGAGTGGTACAGCGGCGCAAAAAAGATCGCAAACATGTCAATAGTGATGCCGTTATCCGTAACTTGGCAGAACTTAAGCCCGGACAGCCAGTGGTTCACCTAGATCATGGAATTGGTCGTTACCTTGGTTTACAAACATTGGAAGCGGGTGGTATCACCACCGAATACGTCACACTCGAATACCAAAACGAAGCCAAGCTTTATGTCCCCGTGTCTTCTTTGAATTTGATCAGCCGTTACTCTGGGGGGGCTGAGGAATCGGCCCCCTTGCATAAACTGGGTGGAGAAGCTTGGGTTAAAGCTCGGAAAAAAGCCGCAGAAAAAGTTCGTGATGTCGCCGCCGAATTATTGGATGTGTATGCTAAACGGGAATTAAAACCTGGCTATCAATTTCATCTTGACCGAGAGCAATACGCGACTTTTAAAGCCACCTTCCCATTTGAAGAAACAGATGACCAAAGAATGGCCATCAATGCCGTGCTTTCAGACATGTGCCAACCCAAAGCAATGGATCGTTTGGTGTGTGGTGATGTCGGGTTTGGTAAAACGGAGGTAGCAATGCGAGCCGCTTTCGTCTGTACCGACAATAGTAAACAAGTTGCGGTGTTAGTCCCCACCACACTATTAGCGCAGCAGCATTTTGAAAATTTTCGCGATCGTTTTGCCAACCTTCCTGTACGGGTAGAAGTGCTCTCGCGTTTTAAGTCAGCCAAAGAGCAAAAAGCGATCATGCAGGATGTGGCGGATGGTAAAGTTGATATTGTCGTCGGCACCCATAAATTGCTTTCCAGCGAATTAAAGTTTGCCGATTTAGGTTTGTTGATTGTCGATGAAGAGCATCGTTTTGGCGTGCGCCAAAAAGAAAAAGTCAAAGCCATGCGGGCCGATGTCGATATTCTCACACTGACCGCGACCCCGATTCCTCGCACACTGAATATGGCGATGAGTGGTATGCGAGATCTCTCCATTATTGCTACCCCTCCTGCCCGTCGCTTAGCCATTAAGACCTTTGTGCGACAAAGTGAAGAGAGTATCATTCGAGAATCCGTACTACGGGAAATCATGCGCGGTGGTCAAGTCTACTTCTTACATAATCAAGTGGAAACAATCGATAAAGTGGCGGCCGATTTAGAAAAACTCATTCCTGAAGCGCGAATTACGGTGGCACATGGTCAGATGCGAGAACGTGAGCTAGAACGCATCATGAATGATTTTTACCACCAAAAATATAATTTATTGGTCTGCACCACCATTATTGAAACGGGGATTGACGTTCCAACCGCGAATACCATTATCATTAACCGTGCTGATTCATTAGGGCTGGCTCAGTTACATCAACTACGGGGGCGAGTAGGTCGCTCTCATCACCAAGCCTATGCCTATTTACTCACCCCACATCCGAAAGCGATGACTAAAGACGCACTCAAACGATTAGAGGCGATTGCTTCGTTGGAAGATCTCGGTGCAGGCTTTACTTTAGCCACACATGACTTAGAGATTCGTGGTGCAGGTGAGTTATTAGGTGACGAGCAAAGTGGGCAAATTCAATCGATTGGATTCACTTTGTACATGGAAATGTTAGAACAAGCGGTTGAAGCACTAAAATCGGGTAAAGAGCCGTCATTGGATGAGCTATTACGTGAGCAAACAGAAATTGAACTCCGTATTCCAGCACTGCTACCGGATGACTATATTCCCGATATTAATACTCGCTTGTCGATGTATAAGCAAATAGCCAGCGTCTTCCATCAAGATGAACTCGCTGAATTAAAAGTTGAGTTGATTGACCGATTTGGCAAATTACCAGATGCTGCCTTAAATCTGTTAAATATTGCAGAGCTTAAACTGACCGCAGCAAGGTTAAAAATTCGTAAAATTGAGGCGCACGATAAAGGCGGTTATATCGAGTTCTATCCAAATGCTGACATTAACCCGATGTTTTTGGTTAAACTATTGCAAGCTCAGCCAAAATTATTTGCAATGGATGGCCCAACCAAGTTTAAATTTACTCGAACTTTGGTCGATAGAAGAGAAAGAATTCAATTTATTACAGACATGCTCAATGAATTCCAGCAGAATTTATTACCTGCGGCCTAACCGTTGCCAGCGCTGCGGATAAAATAGAATACGTGCTAACTGGCACACAATGACGGAGTCATAATGAAACAACTGATCCCACTACTACTTTTGCTCGTATCTATGCCTAGTTTGGCACAGCGGCAATTTGATATTGAAGTGATCATCTTTCAACGTACCGTTAATCCAGAACAGATTAACGAGTCGTGGCCTAATACGCTTCCTGAGATTAAGGTTACTCAAGCAGGAAGCTTTAATGATGTCCAATACCGTAATAGTAAAGGGGTAATCATGCTCCCTTACTCCGATTACAAACTTAATGAGCAAGTCCAGCGTTTAAGAAATCATGCCGGTTTCCAAGTCATGCTGCATACCGCATGGCGACAAGGTGATCAAGGTCGAACGCGTGCACCTATTTTTCATATTCAAGCAGGGAAAGATTACTCACAACAATTTAATCCAGATGGTAGTGAACGAGTACCAATCGAGCAAGATGAAGCTCCCATCGATGGGGTCGTTGAACAAACGATTCGCCAACCACTTTATGAGCTAGATGGCACACTGCAGATTTACGTGCAGCACTTTTTATACGCCGAAGCAGTACTGGATCTAAAAAAACCGAGCGTACGCGAAATCATGTTGCATGATCAACGTCTTGCGCTTGAAAATGAACAGGACTCAGCAGCTACCATTCAAGTCGGTCATCTCACGGCCATTTCACCGACCATGGAAACCGAATCCTTCCTTAAATCTTATCGTTTAGACCAAAAACGTCGCATGCGCAGTAGTGAAACGCACTATTTGGATCACCCACTGCTAGGCATCATTATTCAGGTTCGCCGAGTTCAATAGTTTTTTACGCCCCTTACTGGGGCGTTCTACTCTCACCGATTGGGCCAACCATGCACTGCGAATTTCTTATTAATACTCAACACTTATATCTACGCCTTATGACACTTGATGATGCACCCGCCTTGTCAAGGTTAATTTGCACTTCCCCTTCACTCCATCAATGGATCGATTGGTGCCATCCAACCTTTACTCAAGAAGAAGCCGAGCGTTTTATTTTGGCGACCCGGCTCAATTGGGTAAAAGCCCGGGCTTATGGGTTTGCGATTATTCAAAAATCGACCCAACAGTTGGTCGGGATGATCGCGATAAATGAATTCTATCCCACCTTTAATATGGCAAGCCTAGGTTATTGGATCGGCGATGCATTTCAACGTCAAGGGATGGCACTAGAAGCCCTAAATGCCATCACGGAGTGGTGTTTTAGCCAGTTACAGTTAACTCGCTTAGAAATCGTCTGCGATTCTGAAAATTTACCGAGCCAACACTTAGCTGTCGCTTGTGGTGCCAAACAAGAACAGTTAGCGAGAAATCGATTTTTGTTTAATGGTGAACCTAAAGCTGGGGTAATTTTCTCGCTTATACCGCAAGATATTGAAAAATAAATAACAAGAGATAAGCCTTTTCCCTAGGGTCTGTTGACCCTAGTCATGATTCCAATCGAAACACCAACATTTGACGACCATCACCAAATGATAATTGATAATGGTTTTCATTTGTATTATCGTTACATGAAATGATAACACCGTCAGTTTGGTAGGTCATATTGCTGTGCCTGAAATCAAAACCGTTTCTCAACGTTTTGATGCAACAACATCACAGACTCACGGCCTCTGCTTATATAATGATCAAAGGATTTGGATTCATGGCTATTCCTCGCATTACCAGTTATACACTTCCAGATACAGAACACTACCCGCTCAATAAAACTCAGTGGCAAATCGATCCAGAAAAAGCCGTTCTTCTCATTCATGATATGCAAGAGTATTTCGTAAACTTCTTTGACATCCACCACCCTCCTATGACTGATGTCATCCATCGCATTCAACGCTTAAAAACCCTTGCTAAACGTTTAGCAATTCCGGTCATTTATACCGCCCAGCCCGCAAATCAAGATCCGAATGAGCGCGCACTCCTGACCGACTTCTGGGGCCCTGGACTTCAGCAAGAAACGGCAATTATTGGCGAACTAGCACCAGAAAACGATGACATTGAATACGTCAAATGGCGCTATAGTGCCTTTAAAAAAACGCCTTTACTTCAGTTCATGCAAGAAAACAATAAAGATCAACTGATCATCTGTGGTGTCTATGGCCATATCGGAATTTTATCGACAGCACTGGATGCGTTCATGCTCGATATAAAACCTTTTGTGATTGGCGATGCTATCGCTGATTTCAGCCAAGCCGATCATATTCATACCCTAAACTATCTTGCTGGGCGAGCGGCTAATATACAAACGCTGGCAGAGGTTGAGCAACGCCTGGCAGAGAAAAAAACCGCCCTCACACTGGATCAGATGTGCTTAGATGTCGCCAATACCTTATGTCTTGAACTGGATGAAGTTGATGTAAATGAGAATCTCCTTTTCCTCGGGCTCGATTCCATTAGGGCCATGGTACTGTTAGAAAAATGGCGTCCATTTGGCGTTCATCTCACCTTTGCTCAATTAATCGAAAAGGTCACGCTCAAGGAGTGGTGGGAGCTTATTCATGATCAAACGCCTCAGCAATCCATAGAATCCACCTCGGCATAACCCTACATCCCTCAACGACAGAGCGTTGCTACCCAATCATAGGCTTAAAACGACATGCACAACTCACTATGCAAACAGGTCACTATCCGTTGGACAGAGAATGAAGTTCCCCACATCACCGCTAATGATTATGAAAGTCTTGGCTTTGGATACGGTTATGTCCATGCCCGAGACCGTTTATGTGAAGTCTCAGGGCAGGCTATTACCCTACGTGGTGAGCGTTCTAAGCACTACGGAGCCGAACAATTCTCCACCATTGGATTTTTGAAAACGACCAATCTGAACTCTGATTTAATGTTCCGCCTAAGGCTGCCTAAACCGTGGGTAGCGAATGAGCTGAATAAATTGAGCAAAAATACCCGAGCATATATCCGTGGGTATGTCGCTGGTCTTAACCACTATGTCAGCCAGATGACAGAAGAAGAACGTGCAACAATAAGCCCTGACGAGGTGCTTGTGCATTTCGAAGAAGAGGATGTGGTTCGTGCTGCAATGCGTTTTGGCATTATGAAAGAGCTGGTCGAAATCGGCCCATATCTCGTTTCTTCTGCTACTCAATGGCGCGAAACCCCACCCCACCATGCTGATGATTCGCCTCATGCGAGGCCCATCGAAGTGGAAGGGGGTTTTGGCAGTAATGCTTGGGCTTATGGCGGTGATGTGGTTGAGGGGAAACACGCTATTTTACTTGGTAATCCACATTCAGCATGGAAACGAACCCCCCATCAGCAACGCATTTATATGCATCAATACCATTTAACCATTCCGGGAGAGTTGGATGTGGCAGGAACCTCGTTTCTTGGCTTTCCTTTTCCCATGACGGGATACAATCGCCATGTTGCTTGGAGCATTTTAGATGCCGCCACCGTGACCCCTTTTGTGTTACAAAAGATGGCGATAAACCGAGTTCAAGATTCATGGCGCTACCGAATGGACGATCAAGAGAAAGCGCTCTCCCTAAAGTCGATTGTCATCGAAGTTCTTGAAGATTCGGGTCAGGTTGCATCACACTGTTATGAATTTCTTGAATCCGAATGGGGGCCGCTCTATTACCTTCCCCAACGTCCCGGAAAACCAGATGGGTGGTATGCCATTACCAACCCCGGTGAGCACAATGCCAAAGGGCTTGATCAATTTTTAGCAGCGGCCCATGCCACTTCAACCCGAGAATTTGTTACGGCAATTGAGTATCATCGTGGCATTTTATGCCAACTGATTGTGGCTGATAAGGCGGGTGATATCGCTTATGTCATCGCGGGTAATGTACCGCCCATCTCAGACCAAGAGCTGGAGCAATACCATGTGGATGATGATTCTGCCGCCTTTAACGTCCTTGATGGGACACGTTCTTGTGCATCATTACGCGATACTAACGGCCACCCATTAATAGCACCGACATCATTTTACCCAACCATTCTCTCGCGTGGCATCATCCATAACACCAACAATAGCTACAAATTTACCGAGTATGGAAAAACTCAGCCGGACTATCCTTCCGTTTTTGGTCAGCACAAAGAAAATTATCAAATAGGAAAACCGATTGCCGCGAAATTGCACTATGATCCTCGGCTCATCATGTCGGCTCAGCGCATGAAAGAACTGCTAGCAGAAGGCCCAATTACGGCTGAAAAGGTGTTACCCGTGATCTTTGACAATCGTAATTATGCGGCTGAAACCTTTCTCGATGATCTGCTGATGTTAGAAAATGTTCATTCATCCCAAGCCGTGCAACGTGCTTGTCAAGTATTACGTCGCTGGGATCGTAAAAACAATTCTCAAAGTAAAGGGGCCTTGTTATTCCATCAATTTTGGAATCGAATTGTTCAGAAAAAACTTCTCCGCGTCCCGAGTAATGGCGATCCCGAACTCGGCTCTCAACTCGATATGAGCCCGAAACATATCCCTATCATCTTACAAGCCTTAGAAGAGACCGTTTGTGAACTGGATTGTTTAGGTTTTGCATTGGATAAAGCGTGGGGAGAGGTCCTATACCAAACGACAGGTGGCGTACAGATTCCTCTACATGGTGGATCTTATCAAGAAGGGTTACTCAATGGAGAAATGCCTGCCCCCCTTTGTGAAACAGGGTTCCCTTATATTCTCTTTGGCAGCGCTTACATTCAACTCGTTACCTGGCAAGAAGGGGAGCTTGTCGTTCATGCTCTACTTAGCCATGGACAACGTGATGGAGTCGAGTCCTTAGGACGAACCGCTCAGTTAACTTTATTTGCCAATAAACAGCTCTATCACATCCCTTATTCAAAACAAGATCTAGACATGGCTGATGTGATTGACGCTTTAACTTTGTCGAGAAGCTCAAGGGATAACCGAGAAATAGCGACGTCACCGATAAAATTAACCTAATGCTAAGCCGCGAGGCTGAGTTGCGCTAAAGTCACCACAGCCTCTTCGTTTAATTGATAATCAACCCGAAAAACACGCCCATCACCAATATATTTTTTCGCAGTATGGGTCAGCTGCAACAGTAAATAACTCGCCGATTCATCCCACAAAATCAGGCGTGAGTCTTGAAAATCAAGATATCGGCGTACCCTTGGATACAGCGCTTTGAAGAGGCTTTCTTTGGCCGAAAACAGGGTGGTAATACGCTGAGTTGCACTGAGCGACAGTGAATCCAAAATGGCGGCTTCTTGCCCATCAGCAATGGCCGCTTGAATCAGAGACAATGAATGGGCCTCGATCCAACTTTCCACATCCACTCCAAGCAGTAATGTCCCATTATCGACATATTGCGCCACCGCCAACGCGAGATTTTCGTTGTGTGAAATCGACCCCACCACCCCTTCTGGCCACTGTGGAGCGCGATGTTTACCCACACTCAACCTCTGCGGCGTCACGCCCGCCGCTTGCAATGCATCACACGCAGCAACTCGACCCGCGATAAATTCCGCCTGACGTTTCGTTATCGCACTCAGCAAGTCGTCTGGCTGTGTGAGCGAATAAGGTAGCGGCTGTTGAGGTGAATAGCGCGCAACATCAAACGGGCGCAGGTGCAGCGTATAACCCCCTAATTCGATCTGCATTGCCGAGTGAAGAAAAGTGTCATTCATGTCGTTCTCGACCCAAAGGAATCACTAACGGCGTATGGTTAACCGGATCGTCAATAATCACACTTTCCAAGCCAAACACTTCCCGAACCAATTGCGCACTGATCAGTTCACTGGGGTTCCCTTCAGCAATAATTCTTCCGTGTGCCATCGCAATCATATGATCCGCATAGCGACAGGCTTGATTGAGATCGTGCAGCACCGCAATCAAGGTGTGACCACGGTTACGATTGAGATCACGAAACAGCTCTAACAGCTCAATCTGATGGGCGATATCAAGATAGGTGGTCGGCTCATCGAGCAATAGCAGAGGCGTTTGCTGGGCTAATACCATTGCAATCCATACCCGCTGACGCTGCCCTCCCGACAATTCATCCACCTGTCGTTCTGCCAGCGTTGCAATCCCTGTCACTTGCATGGCATGGTGTACCGCCCTTTCATCCTCCAAGCTCCATTGTCGAAACAACTGCTGATGTGGATAGCGCCCACGAGCAACGAGATCCAGCACACGAATTCCATCTGGTGCAATTGCACTTTGTGGGAGAAGCCCTAACTGACGAGCCAACGCTTTGGTAGCAAACTGATGAATATCATGACCATCAAGGCAAACCTGACCCGCTTGAGGTTTAATCAAACGACATAAGGTACGCAGCAACGTTGACTTACCACAGCCATTCGGGCCGACAATCACGGTGAATTGATGATCAGGAATACAGACATCAATATCATCAAACACGGTATGACTTTCATAGCCAAGACGTAAATGGCTACCCTGTAAACGCGCATTCTGCTTAATACTCATGACCTAAGCTCCTCAAGATTGAGCAGCTCATGGATCCATTGATTGCCGGATTGTGGCTGAGCAAAACGTTCTAACATACGCTGAGTGGTATGTGTTAACGTTTTGACCTGAGCATCCCCATACCGATCACGACGATAGCTCATCAAAACTCGGATACGATCTTCACCACCGACACGCTCTTCCATGACCTCAAACTGCAAGCCCAACGCCGACTCACTCTTCTCTGGGTCAACCTGCTCAAATCGCACCATGGTCTGCTCGCCGACCAGCTCTCCGTGCAGCTTGTTCTTCGCATGCAGTTGGATCATCACTTCAAATAGGTGCTGTTTACGTGTCCGTTCACCCAGTAAGGCATCTTCTACCCAATCAATCGGTACATCAGCATAATCTAACGATTGATTGATAGTATTTTTTATCTGTGTAATCAATTCCGCCACCGACTGTGCTTGATCAAAGTGCACCACATGCATCGCCAAGGTGGTGAAATAGCCTACCGTGTCAAAAAAATTGCCATCAATACGTCCTGACATTGGTGTCCCGACAATCAGTTTACTTGGTGCACCCAACTGTTTCAGTGTCAGCGAAATTGCGGCATAGACCACATTAAACAGTGAAGCACCTTGCTCACGAGCCAACTGATACAATCCTTGTACCACTTCGGTACTGAGTTTAAATTCTACCCAGCCACCGGCATCCGAGGGCTCAGAATTCGGTTGATTTTGCAACTTAGGCAGCAGCGGGACATGGAGTGGAACCCCCTCAAATTGAGCTAACCAATACGCTAAGTGGGATTCATTCCGTCCGCTGTCATGCTGCTGAATGGCGTATTCACTGAACGCCAATGGTTGGCTCTGCCATTTCGGCGCATAGCCTTTCGCCCTAGCCTGATACGCCTCGCGCAAATCATCCATTAGCAAGTTCACCGACCATTCATCCAGTACGACATGGTGGAACAAGAAAGATAAGTACTGCATACCCGAGGTTTGATCTCGTACAAAACGGAGTCGAACAGGCAATTCAGCACTTAAATCAAAGACGTGCGCGGCCTCTTGATTGAGTACTGCCTGACAATCAACCTGACCCGCTTCATCAGAGTGCCAAAACCAGCGATAGTCACTGAGTTCTTTTTCTGGCACTACAGACTGTTTGACCGTTTCCCCCTCCATCATAAAAAGCGTCCGCAGTGCAGAATGACGGTACATGACATCTTCAAAAGCTTGTCTGAATATCTCCTCATCAACACGATCTAAAAAACGCAGCGCGAATGGAATATTAAACAGTTCGTTGTAACCAAATGCAGCATAAGCTTTCCACAGTGACGCCTGTGCAAAAGAGAGCGGTACGTTTGTGCGTATGGGCGGAGCCCCCTCATTTTTTATCGGTTGAACGAGTGAATGGCTCAGCGCAACCGCATGATTAGCCAAGCCCCAAGCCGTTGGCTGGCTGAATAGGTCGTTGATATGCACTTTAATTTGATGTTCGCTTTTTAGCTTGCCGATCACACGGGTAGCAATCAGAGAATGCCCACCAAAATCGAAAAAATTGTTATGTACAGAAAACTCGGGCACATTAAGTGCCTGACCAAATGCCTCAGCTATCCGCTTAGCGATGTGCTCACGCTCATTCACTTGACGATCTATTGGGTGTGTCATGCGTACCCATGATGACGTGGTGGATTCAGGACGAATATCCTGCACTAGAGAATCAATAAATTGCTCAAGCAACCAGCTACCAATATACGGTGAAAGACGTTCACCCGTGGTCAGTTCAAGTAGTAAGTGGTTGTCACAGCTTATTCCTAGAGCCAGAATCAGGTCAAAGTCACTGTGCAAAGGCGCAAAACGCAGCGTTTCTGCTGGCATTTTTTCCGCACGCAAATGTATCGCAGGATCGATACTCCAAGTGACCAAGATACTCAACGCTTCAGCATGAGGGAGCGATAATGTTCCAGACTCCGCCATTTGCCACTGCTGCTCGACTTCATTCAGTAGTTCACGACGGCATTGATGGTGAGTATTAAGAGTAAAACACTGTAAGCCACTTTGCACAACGCGGCCGTTCAATTCATGATGACGTTGCATCACCTGCTTCGGAGCAAAAATTGTTTGCACCGCCTCTCCGCTCAGTTGGGCAATGAACTGGGCAAACGCGGTAATCGCCGCTCGCAACATCACGCCATGTTCAAGGCTGGCCTGTCTCCCTTGATGTTTTGTCAGTTGTTCGAAGACTTTTACAGGCACAGAGGTTCGCACTGTCTCAGCATGACGTTGAATGGTTTTCAGCCGTTCACTCCCCAGTAATTCGATACGATTACTCACCCCTTCACAGGTGGCAAGCCATTGATAGGCAGTTTTGAGTGGCTCTTGGCATAAATAGAGTGGATGCGCGAGTGGCCACACCAGCTCGTTAGGCTGCGTCCCTGCCTGAACATTGTGTTCACCATGATAAAAACGGCTCAGTAAACGAAACACCGTCTGCCAATTCAAACTTTGCTCGAGAATGCGATGGTGACGTATCGCCAGTATTGGCTCCTCACCCAATAATAAGCGAAATTCCATAGGAGCTTGCGAAGATAAGTTGATGCGCTCATGTTGCCAATTCAGCAGATACTGAATCGCTTCATCCCGACCATCGAATGGTATCAATTCGACTCTCTGCCTCTTAGATGTCTTGTGCTTAATCAGTTCAAAATCTTCCGTGAGTTGGTAACGGCTATCGAGCATAGGCAATGATTGGATCACCTGTTCTAGGGCCTCTAAAAGTAAGGAGAGCTTGATCTCCTTAGTGAAACGGAAGGCATTCAGTCGTTGGTGGGAACAATCACCACACTGCTGATGATGTAGCCAAACCTGTTGCTCAAAATCGCTGGCTTGCACAGTCTGTTCTCTCACACATAATGCTGTGATGACATTTTGTTCGCTCATACATCACTCCTTGTGGTTACAACCTGGAATAGGAAACGATTGAGGCTGATGAGCGGTTATCAAAGATGACCGCCAGGCATTGTCAACGAATGCAATCCACTCATTTAAGGTTGGATGAGACGCCAAAGGTAAATACCCAATATAAATTCCACACTGTGCGCTGAAACGTTCACTAAGACGTAAAATAAGCAAAGAGTGGAGGCCGAGTTGATAAAGATTCGTATCAAAAGAAAAGGAATCGGTAGGCAGTGTAAGCATTTGACTCACTTCGCTTACGACCAACTGCTTTGCATCAACCATTACAAAACTCCATGAATTTTAACAAATATCAGCCTATGAACCACGGCTAACAATCGTTAGCTCACAAGCAAGAAAATTGTGGTGCCTGTACTCAGGCACCAAAGGAGATCAGAAGTCCAATTGCAAAGACACACCGACCAAGCGTGGCTGCTGAGTCACTGCCGTATGCACGTCGTTATCAGTGATCATGGTTGGTTGAGTTGAGTTGAATAGGTTAGTAGCAAACAGCGTTGCACGCCCCATGTTGAAGTTGTAGGCCAGCTGTACGTTAGTGATCCAATCTGCATCTATCTTACCCATCTCATCATTGTCATAGTACGAGTAATAATTGTCGGTGTAATTGATTGTCGTACTGAAGACGAAATCGTTGAATAAGGTATAATCCGCACCAAAGTTCATGCTATAAGACGGCGCGCGCGGCAATTCATTACCTTCGTACTCACTGCCGCTAAACTCGTTGATCTTCGTTTTCAACAAACCAAACGATGCCGACAGTTCTAGATCTGAAATTGGAAGCCAGCGCGTGCTGAATTCAGCCCCATAAGTATGCGCTTTCTCAGCATTGATGATTTTTGTCGTCCGAGCACTAATGTAAAATGGCAGTTGCAGATCATCATAATCGTTGTAGAAGAAGTTCGATGTTAGCTCCACTTTACCATCCGCTAAGCGGTGACGGGTGTACATTTCATAGCTCCAAACATACTCCTCGTCATAAGTGTACGCGGTGTAAGGTGTATCGAAGGTCATGCCGGCTCCTCCGGCGTTATACCCCTTAGCAACCATCACACCAACCGTATGATCGCGGTTAAGTTTCCAGGCCACATCCGCTTTAGGCAGAAAGACGTTGTAGGTTTCATCAAAGTCAACCGCTACCGTTGAACTGCCACCTTTACGGGTACGATGCTCCCTCTCCAGCCGCCCAGCCAAAGTTAGATCCACCGTGGGTAACACCGTATAGGTCACTTCAGCAAAAGCAGAACTGGTTTCTGTTTTGTCGTCAAATGTACTTCCACCAAACAGATAAACGTATTCGTCTTGTGAGGAGTGATAGTAGCGTAGCCCCGCTAGACCGCGCCATTGATCGTCGCTGCTGACAAAATGCATCACTGGCTCAATATGAAATTCCGCACCATCAATATTGGCATAGGGCAAATTAATCGCTGTTCGGCGATCAATGGTAAAGTCGGTGTAGGCAACTTGGTTCTCAACGCGCACATTACCCGCGGTTTGATACTCTAAATCCCAAATAGCGCTGGTATTTTTTGTTTCAAATACAGGGCGACGTTCATCATATCGAGCGCTCTGATGCTCAGGCGAAGGAATCAGCGCTTCGTTTTGTGGGGCTTTACTGTCAAAGTGATTAACCGTCAGTTTGGTAGACAATCCTGGCAACGCAGAAGGTTCATATAGCAATTTACCCCGAGCATTAATGGTTTCGACATCACGCGGATCGCCAATCGGATCGTAAGATGGCATATCAACAAAGCTTTCTCTGGTTTGCCTATCTATCGACAGACGAAAAGCGAGTTCATTCTCAATAATAGGGCCAGATACAACGGCAGCAGTCTGCGCATAGCCTTGCTCACCGACAGAGCCACGAACCGAACTTTCCCAATGATAAGTAGGATCTTTCGATTGTAAAACGACCGCACCAGCCATCGCATTACGCCCCTGAATATAGCTTTGTGGGCCGCGATACACCTCAACCTGCTTCAAATCCCACAGAGATTGTGGGCCAAAGGCCAGTTCATTGTAAGTCAGCGAACGGCCATCAAGTGATACGTTCAAACGTGGACGAGTCCCGTTAAGAAAAGCGTTCGCACCACGAGCCGCGCCAGAGCCGTCAATACCACGAATCGCTGGCACATCGTTACCAATACCGACATCGACAATATTGGGTGTACTTTGTAGCAGATCCGTCACATTGGTCGCATTGGGCATTGAATCTATTTTGCTCTCATCAAATACAGTGACACTCGCGCTGGTTTCTTGCATTGAACGCGTCGTTTTTTCTCCATACACAGTAATGGTCGACATCGCAACGGCTGAACGACTAGAGTTCTCTTCTGTTTGAGCCATCACTAATGGGGTATGGCATAACGTCATTATTATGCCCGACAAAATGCAGATCTTTGTCTTGATTGTGGTGGGTGGGATGCTTTGTCTAACTCGCGAGGATCCTGTCATTTTTTTCTCCTTTCATCAGTATAAACGTCATACGCTCACGTTGAATTTGCACGGCTGAGCTAACCCACGGCATACAGCAAATCGACGACGTGAATGGATCGGTTTAGTCACATTCCAAATTAAATGGATGAACTACTTTAGAACTGAGAAACTTAAATGTAAAGAATTATCATTTACATTTGGTAATGATTTTCATTTTATTTTTGCTCAGAGAAAAAAGCGCTCTATGTTCGTCGAGCATCAAACGAAATGGATATCATCTTTACCGAGCAATTTTCACAAACGCGGTGTACGCGTCAGCAGCCAAAGCAGATAAAAACCGCCCACAATACCTGTCATGCGACCAATCGGCAGCGTCAGATTGAGCGGTTGCAGTTGGGTGATCAGATCCGCTACCACCATCAACAAAGCGCCCATCACCGCGCAACCATACACAGGTAACTGTGAGGCTCGTAACAAGCGGCTGATCAGTTGTGGTGCTGCCAACGCAATAAATGCAATGGGCCCAGCAGCACCAGTCGCAGTCGCAGCCAATACCACCGCGATCAATAACATAACAAGACGGATATGCTCGACCCGAATCCCTAACTGAATGGCTAAATCGTCACCCATTTCAAGCATTGCCAATGGCTTAGCCAACAACATCACCATCGGAACCAATAGCAGCGTTCCGACCATCACGGGAATCGCATGTAGCCATGTACGAGCGTGTAACGACCCTGCCAACCATAAATTGGCGGTGACCGCATTATCAATATTGCCTTTTACTAACATCAGCCCATTGAGCGCGCTCAATACCGAGCCAATGCCTATTCCGGTGAGAATCAAGCGATAACCGCCGACCACTCCCGCTTTGCGTGAGAGAAGATACACCGCAACGGCAGTCACCATACCGCCAACCATCGCCGCCAGCACGACCTGCATTGGTCCTTGTTCAAACAGCACGATTTGTGCAATCGCTCCGGTCGCAGCTCCGGTAGTAAAACCAATCACATCGGGCGAGCCCAGCGCATTGCGTGATACAGACTGAAAAATCCCACCCGAAACGCCCAGTGCCGCGCCAACAAATACCGCAGTCACAATGCGCGGTAAGCGAATATTCCAAACAATACGTTCTTGAACCGAGCTACCCTGCCCACCCATAACCTGCCATAAGTCCGGCATCGAGATGGTATAACGTCCTATTGTCAATGCATACGCCGCCAGCAGCACGACCAAGAGCGTTAACAGCAATAACCAACGTATAGAACTGACCGAATAACGCACGGATAATTCACCGCAGCGCCAAACTTGAGAAACCGGTTGAGAGAAACGACTCATAACTGTGCTATCTTCCATTTGCGAACCAAAACCACAAAAAATGGCCCGCCAATTAGCGCCACCATGATACCGACGCTGATTTCATCCGGATAACCAATCACACGACCGAGAATATCAGCGATGACCGTCAATAACGATGCAATCAACATCGAATACGGCAGCAGCCAGCGATGATCTGGGCCGACCCAAAAACGAGCTAAATGCGGTGCTGTCAACCCGACAAAACTGAGTGGCCCAGCGGCAGAGGTTGCCGCACCCGATAGCACCACAATCACGCTGGATGCCAATAACCAAATTCGCTGAGGATTAACCCCCAAGGCTTCACCCAAATCTTGCCCCAAAGAAACGGTATTGAGCGCTTGGCGAAGCGCCATGGAAAGTGCGAGCCCCACGGCCACCAGCAATGACACCGGCCACAGCACATCGTATCCTCGCCCTTGCAGTGAGCCGACCGCCCAATGGCGAAACTGATTAAACACTTCCTGATCGCTATTGACCGTCATGATATGAGTTAAAGCGAGCAAGACCACGGATAAAGCCGAACCCGCCAGTACCACTCGCACAGGATTAATGCCGCGGCGCAGCCCTGCTAGCAAATACACCGCGCCCCCCGCCATGGTCGCTCCCATCAAACCAAACCACATATAACCAAACACATCGGTAATACCAAACAGTGCAATCGCACTGACAATCGCAACAGTTGCTCCAGCATTAACGCCAAGAATACCCGGATCGGCCAACGGATTTCTTGTCAGCGCCTGCATCATAGCCCCCGCCACACCGAGTGCACCGCCAACGACTATAGCCAACAGAGTGCGTGGAATTCTAAGATAGTGCACCAATAGGTGTTCACTACTAGTAGGATCAAATGCCGTGATGGCTTGCCAAGTCACCGATGGTGCAACAAAACGCGTACCAATAAACACACTAAGGCAAGCACAACTAAGTAACAAAAAAAGTAACCCCACGATGCCCCATCTCTTACTCTGGTTTTTTCTAACCATCACCCGATGCTCAACTATTGATCTTGTCATTGTGTCGTCTTAGTTCCCAAAACGAGCCCGAATTTGATCGATAATTTCATGAGCACTGAAATAATCAATCCGAAAGGAATTAGCCCCAAGTCCATAGACCTGATTGGCTTTGACTGACGGTAAATTCGCCAGCACAGGATCATGCAAAAATGGCGGTACTTGGGCATCAGTCGCATTGAGTAAAAACGTGGTCGAAGCGGTCATTTCTATCAGGTGTTCATAGTGTGAGCGTACAAAATCATTCAACTGAACCGAGCCTGTCTGCCAAGCAGGATTCGGCTCTTCAACATCAAACCCCAATGATTTAAGTAACATTCCATGTGAACCATTCGCTGTCGCAATCGGATTCGTCACCCCGGGGCCATGGTAGCTAATGATGTTGACCTGTCCTTTGGGCAGGGTAAGCGTCGAACGAGTATTGTCAATGAAATCATCAAACTGGCTAATTTTAGCCGCAACTTTCTGTTCAATACCCGCCACTTCACCGATTTTTTCTGCTAGTTGCTGCCAGTTCTGACCGCCGTAATCGAGCACCACCGTCGGGGCAACTTGGCGCAACACCGCCAACTGCCCCAATGCTGAGTCAGCACCACTGAGCGATACAATAATCAAATCCGGTTCATAGGCGTAAACCATCTCAAGATCCACACTGCCTGCTGGCCAAAGAGGCTCTACCCCTTTTTTCTCTGCCACCGCTTGCCACTGGGCAAAATAGTGGCCATTGCTGGTGGTGGCACTCGCCACTACCGGGGCATCCACGGCAAGTAGCGTCCCTGTGATAGACACCGACGTAGAAAGAATACGTTTTGCAGGTGCCATCAACGTTGTCGTCGAACCATCGGCATTATGAAATACTCGAGGCCAATCCTGTGCCTGAGTGGGGTAACTCATCAGCAAGGTGATGAATACTAACGTTTTAATCGCATTAATGATCATTAAGTTCCTTATGGTATGAAGCCAAGCTGCATAAACCTCTTACGTCTGATTGTGTCAAATTTTGATATTTATGCAAATGATAATGATTGCCATTAGCAAAAATAAAGCTAAACTTGTTTCGCTGTGACCTCTTACTTCGGTTTCGCACTCCTGAAAAAAGAGACACCGTAACAGTAGCACTTGAATCGGTACTTGCTTTGTCGCAACCACCTCCCTTATCACCGCTATAAGTCAAGGTTTTTACATGTCAGTTAATGGGTTAACTCCACGTTGGATGCCGCTTACTCTGCCCCAGCTCGATTTTTGGGAAGAGTTTTCACTTCATCCCGACCAACCTCTTTCTACCGTCGCACACTTTATCGAACTGAAAGGAACTATCAATGAAATCGCGCTATGTCAGGCCATAACACAAACCGCCAAAGAAACGGATGTACTCGCGCTGCGGTTTAAACTGAATGAGGATGGGAAAACACCACGTCAGGCTTATGATCCAAACCGAATCCCACAAGTTGAAGTGAAAGATTTACGCCGCTACGACAAGCCTTTCGAGCAAGCCAAAAAATGGATGGAAGACGATGTGCATGCGCGCTTAAATTTACTTCAAGATCCACTCTCCGTTCAGTGGTTACTGAAACTCAGCGATGATCACTATCTATGGTACATTCGGGCGCATCACATCATTATGGATGGCTTTGGCATGACGTTGTTTGAACAGCGCTGCGCTACGCTCTATCAACACTATGTTGAACGAACCGAACTCGGTAAACCTTTCAACGCCTTTGCGGATTTTCTGAACGAAGAACAACACTACCAATCAAGCCAACGCTGCCAGCAAGATAAAATCTTCTGGCAAGCATACCTTACTCAGTCAACCCAGCTCACCATCCTCAATAAAGAAGAGGATAGTGAGGGTGAAACACTCCATGCTGCACATGAATTAACCACGACCATGAGCGATCATATCCGTCGACTTGCACAGCACGTTGGCATCGGCTGGCCTGATTTGTTGGTCACTTTATCCGGCCTTTACTTGCACCGCTATCTCGCTAAAACGTATATGGGCGCTCACAATACTATGCCACTTTGGATTCCATTTATGAGCCGCTGGGGTAGCATTGGAGCCTATATGCCAGCACTGTTGGTTAATATTTTGCCGTTATTTATTGAAGTAGACTCTCGCATCACGTTACGAGAGTATCTGACCCAAACCTGCGCAACATTACGCCAGCTCTACGCGCATGGACGCTATCGTGTCGAACAGATAGCCCGCGATCAAGGTGTAACAGAGAATAGCCGCTACTTCTTTTCACCATTTATCAACGTATTACCCTTTGATCCACCCAAATTCATCGGCTGTCAGGTAAAACACCATGTCATCACCAGTGGTCCAGCAGACGGTTTTAACCTCACTTTTCGAGGACAGACGAATGCGGATGGCTTGGTACTCAGCTTAGATGCTGATTCACAAGCGCATCCAGCAGAAGAATTTGAACAGCATAGACAACGTGTGATGATCTTTATGAATTTAGTACTGGATGAAGACGCTCTCGATCAGCCAATCGCAAAACTCTACCAAGCTATCGAAGAGCCACATGAGTAAAGTATTAGAAGCGCTATCAGGCGCTTCAGTTACCTTTTGCTTATAGCAATTGCTGTAGCTTGTACTCAATAAAGGGATTGTCAGGCACAATCTGTTGCGCAATTTCCAATAGTTGTACGGCATCTTCAGGGTTGTCTTGCTGATGCTTCACCGCAATATCCACTAATGGTTGAATATCAATGCTTGTCTGATGTTCCTTCACATGCTCTTTTTTCTCAGCAATAAGCACATTGTGAGCTTTACTCAGCAACCCCAGACGATGAGAGGAATTGGCGTTCGCTTTGTTAAGGCGCTGGTAATAGTCCTCTTTAAAGCGCAGGGTTTTAGTTTGATGGCGAAAGTGGGCAATATCGATATGCTGATGGCAAATAAAATCGATCGCTACCTGTTTATAAAAACCGAATTTATTAAGATAGGTGGCGTGAGTACCATGGCCCATGCCAAAAACTCTTAGATGGGTCAGCTCAGGATAACGCTTCGCATGGCGTTGATCGATTTTATTGGTCGGGTCATAAATGATATAGCCTTTGGCGTTTCCCAGATCTAAGTCGTGGTAATCTCCTTCCCAATCAAACTGTTGAGCAATTTCCGTACTCGAACGAGTATCCCATGGTACTAACCTTTTGTTTTTGGTGCTCACGGGATAAAATAGCAATACTTGGTTCAATTTCAGCAAATTAGCAAAAGCGCCAACGGCAAAACCGCCTCGGCTCAGTCCGTATCCCAAACGGCATTCAAAAGGTGTCAGCAAGGTCGATAGCTGCTCGAGAAAGAAAATTAAGTTACGGCTACGAAACCAGTTACTTTTTCCTAAATGCTGAAAAGCGATAATATTCACGTTCTGTTTTTGGGCAAGACGATAACCCCAAGGCGTAAAATTTGAATGTAAGTCTTGTTCCTGTAAGTTGGTGCCCGCGGGTGAGAAAGTAAATAACAGGGGTTTATTAAGATCCACAAATTGATATTTAACGAAAATATCGTCAAGTAAATCCTCACCAGACATCGGTAACTTGGCCTGTTGATCGTCTTTGGAAAGAGACAACCATTCATCCAGCCAATACAGTAACTTCATTTATCCTCCATCTAAATTGCATTAAGCAATTGTATTAAAAATCTCGTTTTTGGTGTGTCGTCTCCCCAAACGGAGCGCTATCAATCCTCTTTTAAAAACCACTGTTTGGCTTGCTCTTGAAAGTAAGCAATATCTATCTTTTGATGATGGATAAATTGTTCTGCCATTTGGTTATAAAAATCTAACTGATTAAAATCGTGGGAATATAGGCCATGCCCCATTCCAACCACCTGAAAATGGATCAACTCTGGGTAACGTTTGGCATGCAGCCTATCGATATCATCGGTGGGATCATAAACAATATAACCTTGAGCATGACCAAGATCCTTATCATGATAGCTCCCTTCCCAATCAAACTGTTGAGCAATATCGGTACTCGAACGAGTATCCCACGGCACTCGTTTTTTATTTTTAGTACTGACGGGGAAAAATAGCAGAACATGATCAAGTTGAAGCAAGCGAGCAAATGCGCTAATAGCAAAACCGCCTCGGCTCCAGCCATAACCCAAACGGCATTGGAAAGGAGATAACAACGTCGATAACGGCTCAAGAAAAGCGATCAAAGCCGGGCTACGAAACCAATTGGTTACCCCAAGATGTTGAAAGGCAATAATATTGATGTTTTGTTGTTGAGCGAAATGATAACCCCAAGGGGCAAAATACGGGTGTAGGTCTTGCTCCTGCACATTGGTACCAGAAGGGGAGAAAGTAAACAATAGTGGCTTAGTAACATCCACCAACTCATACCGAACAAACACATCGTCAATAAGGCTATGTCCAGATACTGGTAGGCGGTCTTGCTGCTCTGGTTGAGAAAGAGAGCCCCATTCATTCAACCAGTACAGTAACTTCATTTCACTTTCCCAACTCAGCAACACCCGCCGCGCACTTTACCAAAAAAACGCTCAAGATGATATTTGAAATCAAAATACTGACGCCCTGCTAACCCGTACACCGAGTATGCCCGGTTTAACTACTCTCAAGTAATTTTGACACTTGCTCTACATTTTTACAGGTGAGTAGTAAGCGAGCATCGACGGGCTTGTTAAACATCTGACTGAGTTGTGTCGCAATGCTTTTGATATGTGAAGGCCGCAGCCCTGCTTGAATAAATGCAGAATGTTCGGTTAATGTCGTTGCCCGCTCCCCCAACACCTGCTGATAAACACCCAGGATCACTTGCCACGGTTGCGTTTGACTGGCTAAGCGTGCGTCTCGGCTCCTCTGATACCGTTCTTCTTCTACAACCTCTTCCAAGTGTTGATCCTTTATTGATGTCAACTGGGCAAGTAAAGCTCGTTTGTCTTTTTTCCCATTTGCCGACAAGGGAAAATGCTCAAGCGCAATAAAACGCTGTGGCATATGGGATGCAGGCAAACAGTGATGAATCATTTCTCGCCACTGAGTGACACTGAAAGGCTCTCTCTCACTGACATAAAACAGGGCTAACTCCGTATCCCCCGTGAATGAATCCACATAATCAATGACCGCTAAATCGCGAACTTTGGTGGCATTGAGCAACACTTTTTCCACATCTGGCAGTGAAATTCGTATTCCTCTTACTTTGACATACCCATTGACTCTTCCTGAAAAAATAAGGCGACCATCGTCTCGATAGTAACCCAAATCCCCGGTTTTAAAGGCTCGAACCCGCTCTCCTTCGGGGGTCGTTATCTCTATAAAATCATGCTGAGCAAGCTCGCCATCCATTAGATAACCAAGCGATAAGTTAACACCGCAAATCACCATTCGACCGATCACGCCCTGAGGGCAATGTTGATGTGCTTGATTAATGAGGTAGTACTGATTCCCGGGTAGCGGCTCACCATAGGGAATCAGATTGATATCCTCATCAACCAGTTCATGCCAAATGCTCCAAATCGTGGTTTCGGTCGGCCCACCCAGTGAGAATAGTCGCGCTAAGGGTAAGCGTTCACGCAGTGTTTTAATGGTCTGCGGTTTGATGTAATCACCGCCCTGCGCTATCAAGCGCAGCGATTTCCCTTGAGACTCAGACTGACACGCCAATAACATTTCCAAAATAGCAGGAACCGAGCACCAGAGCGTGACCCGGTGACGATCGACTAACTCATTCCATTGCAAGGCATCTTTTTCTGCTTGAGGCGGAGGAATGACCAGCGATGCTCCGGCGCATAATGAACCCAGCACATCAAAAACAGACATATCATGATGAAACGGTGTCACTGACATTAATACATCACTCTCATTCACCTGCCATTTAGCCAGCGTTTGATACAACACATTGGATGTCGCTTTATTGGTGAGCACCACACATTTAGGCTGACCTGTCGTACCCGAGGTGTAGAGATAATAGGCAGGCTCCTCACTGTCGCTGCGTCTGCTCAAGGTCTGTTCATCTGGCAAGTTTACTCTTTGTTGCGCCGGTTGCAGCAGTTCATTCAGTGTGACGCTATAATTCCGCCCCTTAAATTCGAGTGTTTTATCTATCGTCACCACCAAAGAAGGTTGGCAGTGAGCCAATAGATAAGCTTTACGCTCCGGTGGGCTCGCGGTATCAATCGGTACCCAAACGAGGCCTGCTAATGCGCAACTTAATGTAACCATCACGTGTTCTGCACTACGTGGCAAACAAATCGCCACAACATCACCGGATGTCATCCCTCTGGCGTGTAACTGAGCGATGATGCCCAACACCTGTTGTCCGAGCTGTCGATAACTCCAACACCGCTCTTTACAAATCAGCGCGGTACGATCTTGTGGCTGCCCAAACAAGCGTTCAGCTAACGTCACAAGAAAAGGAAACGGCGCAGTCTTCGGCGGCGTATCATTGAAACAATAGTGGCTTAAATCCAGCGCTTCACGGCTATACCACTGTAAGCTCTGGCGAGCGATCATCCCCAGAGCTGCACGTTTCCAGCTTTCAAGCCAAGCCCGAACTTGCTCCACTCCCAGCGCCTGTGTGACATAATCGGCACTCATGTGTAGATTTTTCTGTGCATCGTAAGTGAAACGAAAATCGATCGCTATCTGTGGTGTTTGCGTTAAGCCGTCATATTCTTGGATAGAATGATGTTTAGGTAACGTTTCCCATCCCAGCCCATTGGTGACCACAATAGGCAGAGGAATCGTTTGGGATGGCAGTTGGCTCAACAACAAACGGTTAAGGTCAACGCCAGAGAACGCAAGATGCGCCATCCCTTCAGCAATATCTCGCTGCACGCCCAGCGCTTGATGTTGGAAATCTTGTGATTCAAGAGAGTAGTTAAGCACTAAAAAGCTGGATTGGTTACTCAATTGACCGGTTTGAAATGGCGAAACGGGCAAACCGATACACAATGCGCTCTGCGGGCACCAAACCGCGACCGTCTGCATCACCAGTGTGGTCAATAAACTATTTGGAAACAGCCGAGCCTCAGCGGCCAGTTTAAACAGAGCCCGCGCCTCTTCTCGACTTAGGGTGATCGTTTCTCTCGCATAGCTGGGCTGATAAATGGTATTAAGGGGCTGACGCCAAGGTAATGCCATAGGCTCTGTGACATGAGAGAGTTTCTTTTGCCAGTAATCTTGAGCAATACCGCGTTGCTCATCACTGGGATTTCTCGCCATCAAAACGCTAGGCATGATGAGAGGTTGAGGTGTGACCTCGAACATACGAGCAAGTATATAAGAAATGGAGTGTCCATCCGAAATCAGTGCATCAAAACTCGTCAACACCATATGGCTAAAAGCGGTACAATCCTCAACATCCTCCGCCTCTTTTGGTAGTGACACAACCCAGACTTTCCACGGTGATAAGGATAAATCATGTCGATAATGCGACACCTGTTCGATCAGTTGATCCGCCTTCTGTCGAGCCTGTGTTCGGCTTAGATCTCGCCAATCACAGTGGGTTAAATTCACCAACGCCTCGTCACTCACCCACTGAGTTAAAGCACTCTCATCGATACGTGTTCGAAGCACTGGAAGGGTCTGCACCATCGAAGCCAGACGGGTTTGCAGCAGTGCAAGATCGACCTCACCACGATAAACTCTAAAATCCTGCATAGCGACCCCGCCTAATGCTAAGTGTTCACTACGGCCAACTAAATAAGCCTGTTGTAATCGAGTCAGTGGTTGCTCACTATGACGTTTTTCTTTGGCAGGAGAGATGGTTGGCTTAGCGGCATAAGGTTGTAACAACGTCTCTGGATGCTCTGCAATATCGCTTAGTAAGTCAACATAACGCTCGAACAGAGCACGATAAAACGCTAACGGAACGCTATCAACGCGAACATCCCAATTAATCAGCACACCACTGTTGTAGGGTACAATTTGCGCATCAAGCAAAACATGCGCCCCCTGAGAGCTAGCCCATATCATGTCACCTAAGGTGTCATGCACTTGAGCGGAATACAGATCACCATCGAGATTCCAACCCGAAGTAAACACCACCGGTGAAGTTTGTAGACAACCTTGCCGACGAGAAAGGTCGCGCATCACGTTCACACCACTATAATGTCGATGTTCAAGACAGGCGATGAGTTGATGCTGCGTTTGTTGACAGTGTGTCAAAATCGACGCTGTTGACGAACAATGGGCACTGAATAATGTTAGGTTGGCAAAATCACCAACGGTATGACTAAACGCTTGTGGGCGTACAAAAAGCGGCACATTGATACGCAATGAAGGCTGATTCAGTGCATTGGCTAACACTAGGTTAAACAGGCTTAATGATAGATCCGTTAAACTGATATGGTGGTGAGTTGCCAACGCGGTTAATTTTTCCCGTTGCGAGGCATCTAACTGTGCGGCTAACCGCTCGGTATGCAGAAATGGCTGAGAGCCAGCCGCTTTGTGCTCAGGTAGCTGAGGCGCGGGCGCAATGTCATCTAATATTCCTTGCCAATATCGTCGATCACGGGCAATGAGTGCTTGCTGATCATCCGTCACAGACTGAGTCAGATAGCCTGAAAATGAGGGGGGCTTCTCTTGCGGGGATGATCCATGATACGCACGAACTAAATCTTCAATAATAATACGAAAACTGGGCGCATCTGCAGCAATCATGTCGATATCCACATGCAAACGAAAACCGTTGTCAGGCAGAAGTGTTAAGGTAAATTCGGCCCCTTGTCCTTGATTAAGCGCGAGTTTCTGATGCATTTTTTGCTTACGTAGTGCAGCGCCATCTCTTTCACATTCGGCCGCATTTTTTTCTCGCCAATCGATTAAAAACAATTGATGCCAATCAGACAGATCGCTAACTCGCCACTGGCCCTGTTCAGAAACCGTAAGCCTTAACATCTCATGTTGGCAAAACACGGTGTGTACCGCCTGTGTTAAACGAACAGTGTCGATTTCACGACCTTCAAATTCAATATAAAGATGAGCGGCATCACCAGTTAATGAGCTAGTAGGTTGCCGACCAATCCAATAGGCTGCCTGTAACGTTGTCATGTCATGCATGGTCATTTTTCTACGCCTCAGTTGTATTTTATTGACTGGCTATTATTGTTACAGACAAAACACAAAAATGACAATGGTTATCATTTGCATTAAATGCTTGACAACAAAATCAAGCAGTGCTGATAATCACCCAATCAATTTTTGATAATAATTATCATTTACACCTATAAACCACCATCCCTCCAGGATACAGAGTCAGGTTGAGGAATATTCATGCCAATTTTCGACAATGTCATACGCTCTACTACCATCGGCCAATTGCCCTTTGTGGAAGCACTACTTAGCGATATCCCAACGAACGAGAAGCAAAGAGCGTTTATCAAACGACAACGTCACCAGATTGCCGCTATTCTAGAAGGTCAAGATCCAAGGCTGTTAGTGATTGTCGGCCCTTGCTCTATCCACGATCCTCAGCAAGGTTTAGAATACGCTCATAAACTTGCAGCGGTGCAAGCCCAGTATGCCGACCAACTGTTGATTGTGATGCGGACCTATTTTGAAAAGCCACGTACCCGTACTGGCTGGAAAGGTTTCATTGTTGACCCTGATTTAAATGGCACACACAACATGGTTAAAGGCCTTACGATGGCGCGAACTTTTCTACGTGAGGTGATCAGCCTTGAATTAGCAACCGCTACCGAATTTCTCGATACCCATCTCTATCCCTATTTGTGCGATCTGATCTGCTGGGGAGCCATTGGAGCCCGCACCACCGAATCTCAAATTCATCGTCAAATGGCATCAGCACTTCCGTGTCCAGTTGGATTTAAGAATGGTACCGACGGCAACGTCACTATTGCGATTGATGCCATTTATTCCGCGCAAACAGAACATGTGATGGCAATCCCCGGAACTCAAGGTGTACCAAACTTAGTCATGTCTCATGGTAACCCACACGGACACCTGATCCTGCGTGGTGGGAAAGTCCCGAACTATCATAGCCATGCGGTAATTTCCGTTGCCAAACAACTGGAAGAGAATGCACTTAATCCACGCCTTATTATTGATTGCAGCCACGGTAATAGTCTGAAAAAAGCGCACAATCAACAAGTAGTTGCTAACGATATCGCCACACAGTTGCGGGCAGGAGAAACCTGTATCGCAGGAGTAATGTGTGAAAGTTTTCTCAAGCAAGGTCATCAGACATTAGGAAAAAATCCCCTGATACCGGGCCTATCAATCACTGACGAATGCCTAAGCTGGGAAAACACCTTATCCTTGTTAGAGACTCTCGCTCAGGCAATGAATGACGTAAAGAGCCAGCGCTACTCGACGGTTGCTTAATCTCAATGAGTATCTATCCATCCCAAACAACTTGGTATAGCAGGTAGTAAGCCAGTCATTGAAACCCCATGCGCATAGATAGACAATATGATAGATAGACGATGCGATTGGGGCCAATCAATATTGCCAGAGTACTGATGCGAATATCACCGACGCTTCAAGTGGTATTGGTGTTAGTTATCTAATGTCGCACCACCATCCACTCGCAAATCATGCATGGTGATGTGATTGGCGGCATCCGAGAGTAAAAACAAGATGGTGCGTGCAATATCAACAGGTTCGGCTATTTTTTGCAGCGGAATACCAAGGCGATAAGTGACGGCATCGCCAGAAATAGCCTGCGCTTCACCATAGCTCTCGGTCCATAATTGCATCTGCATATCGGTACGCGTTGAGCCCGGGCTAACAATATTACACCGCACGCCATAAGAGGCCAGCTCAATTCCAATGCATTTCACCAGCATATGCAATGCTGATTTCGAAGCACCATAAGCGCCCATATTAGGACGTGGGGTATTGGCAGCGTTGGAGCCAACAATCACCATCGAGCCACGCTTTGCCTCTTTCATTGAATGACTTAACGCCTGCATTAGATTGAGAATACCGAATGTATTGACCATGAATGTCTCATGTATCTGCTCAAATGGCATCTCGTGAATCGCACCTAAATGTAAAATTCCAGCACAGCTTACCAGATGATCGATAGGGCCATATTGCTGCTGAAGGTCGGCCATCATATCGGCAACCCTATCAATTTGAGCCACATCTAATTCTGCACATTGCAGTTGTTGCCCGTAACTTACGCGTAATAATTCCGTATTACTTAGTAAGGTTTGCATTCGCACATCCGTTGCTACCACCTTAGCGTTCTGCTTGAGCAATTGCTCGACCACACTCAAGCCAATTCCTCTTGCCGCTCCAGTAACCAATACGGTTTGATTGTTTAACGATACATCCATTTTTATAACCCTTTATAGAATTTGTCTCTCACCATTAATGATTGATTTAACAATCCATTTTTTACCAACAAAATGAGATCTTAACCTCAAAATAATAATGATACTTATTATTAAATAGCAATGATAATACTTATCATTTATGGCAACATAACTATATCGAGTTCCTGATGCATTGGCAATTGGCGCGGCTTCAACGTCATGAAACAGGAACATCAGGCTGCCGATATCATCAGAAAGGAAAAGAAGGGTTCCAAATGCAACGTCAAGTCATTGGCTATACAAAAATGGAAAATGAAGTGCTGAGCGAACAACTCGAATCAGCCCCATTTTTCTTTGCTTCTCCGACCCATACCATGATGGGCCTAGGCATAGAACAAGACATTCACCAACCGATCCGTTTTGCTCAATTAGCGGAGCAAGCGTATACCATGTTACAAGCGGCAAAGCGTCATGAAGCGGATAACCCCGTCCTGTTTGGGATCGTGCCATTTCATGAACAGTACCCAACACGCTTTGTTATTCCCAAACAACTATGGGTCTCGAGCAGTACCCGGTGTTCTACTAATAGAATGAATAATCTGCCGTCAAACGCGAAAGTGATTTCCTCGCCTTCCGGTCAACATTACCGCCAAGGGGTCACCGATCTGCTCAATCTATTTGCGAACACAGAGCTGGCTAAAGCCGTGTTATCAAGAGCCATAGAAGTTGAAACGGATGCAGATATTCATCTACCAAACCTACTTCGCAACCTCTTATCCATCAACACGAAAGGCTATACCTTCGCCGCAGATATTACTCCCGGTATCAAATTAATAGGAGCCAGCCCTGAATTGTTGATCGCCAAAAAAGGCAACTCTGTGACCTCCAATCCCCTTGCTGGATCACGCCCGCGCACTTCAAATGAAGCGCATAATGAAGCGGCACGTTTATCGTTACTCAACACACAAAAAGATCTCTATGAGCACAGCGTAGTGGTAGAGGAAGTGGAACGTATTTTGAGCCAGTATTGCCACAATCTCTATACCCCGATGACGCCATCGGTTATCGAAACACAGACCATGTTACATCTTTCTACCTTGCTAGAGGGTCAAACCATCGACACCAACCTCAACGTGCTTAGTATTGCCTCCCAGCTTCACCCTACCCCAGCAGTGTGCGGCTATCCTCGCGCTCATGCTTATGAAGCCA
The DNA here is from genome assembly GCF_009904905.1 of Vibrio sp. V30_P3S12P165. NCBI lineage: Bacteria > Pseudomonadati > Pseudomonadota > Gammaproteobacteria > Vibrionales > Vibrionaceae > Vibrio > Vibrio sp. V30_P3S12P165. The sequence goes on from NZ_WXWH01000018.1 coordinate 88,945, forward strand.
TTCGTGCGATTGAACCATTTGATCGAGGCTACTTCACTGGCATGGTTGGCTGGTGTGACTCGCGTGGCAATGGAGAATGGGTGGTGACTATCCGATGCGCAGAAGTGCAAAAAAGACAGATGAAGGTATACGCCGGAGCTGGCATTGTTAATGAATCAGAACCACAGCGCGAATTAGATGAAACGGGAGCTAAGATGAGCACGATTTTGTCTGCCGCAGGCATTCAACTCAATGAACAACTGACCGCCTAGGAAGTCCGATGAAAAAACCACCAGAACTTGACTACACACCATGGCCACAAGCATTAGCCGATCAATACCGAGCCCTTGGCTATTGGCAAGATAAAACCCTGCTAGATTATTTACGGGAAAGTAAACAAAAATACGCTGAATATGACGCGATTATTTGCGAACAACGTACCATCACTTACCGAGAACTTGTCGATAGTGCTGCACAGTTAGCCGCGGGATTTCATCGGATTGGCTTACAACGTGGCGATAATGTGGTGTTGCAAATGACCAACATCGCTGAATTTTATCAGTGTTTTTTTGCACTACTACAAATTGGGGTTCGCCCAATACTGGCACTGCCAGCCCATCGTCAGATGGAAATACGCTATTTCTGCCAACATGCCGATGTTAAGGCCTATTTTATTGATGGCCAAGCGACGACCTTCGATTATCAAGCGTTAGCCGCAGAGATCCTCCAACAATGCCCAAGTGTTAAACACATCATTGTCCGAGGTAAGGCCTGCGACCCCCGCTTTATTTCTTTGAACGAATGCTTTCAACCACCAATACAAGAACAGTATGCTCACGCCAATGACGTGGCCTTTTTCCAACTCTCAGGAGGAACCACAGGGACTCCCAAGCTGATCCCACGTACCCATAATGACTATGCTTACAGTGTTACTGGTAGCGTTCAGATCTGCCATTTTGATCACACGACGCGGTTTCTGTGTGTTCTGCCCGTTGCGCACAACTTTCCGCTCAGCTCACCGGGAGCATTAGGGGTGTTTTGGTCTGGAGGCTGTGTGATTCTCACCCAAGATCCCGCACCACAAAGTGCATTTGAAATGATTGAGCGCCATCGTGTCACCGTCTCTGCCTTAGTGCCCCCTTTGGCTCTACTATGGATGGACTATGCAGAAAAAGCCACACAGGACATTTCTAGCCTTGAGTTACTGTTAGTTGGCGGCGCTAAATTCAGTGAAACTGCCGCACGAGCATTACCGAAAAAGCTTCATTGCCGCTTACAGCAAGTGTTTGGTATGGCGGAAGGGCTAGTCAACTACACTCGATTTGAAGATAGCGAACCAATCATTGCCAGTACTCAAGGCCGGCCTATGTCACCCCATGATCAAGTTCGAGTGGTCGATGACGAAGGAAACGATGTAGCAATCGGTGAAGAAGGTTTTCTACTTACTCAAGGACCATATACCATTCGTGGTTACTACCGTGCCCCTGCACATAATGAGCACTCATTTACTGCTGATGGTTTTTATCGTACTGGCGATCTGGTGAAGCGTACCGCTGAAGGTCACATCATTGTCACGGGACGAGAGAAAGATCAGATTAACCGCGGAGGTGAAAAAATAGCCGCAGAAGAAGTAGAAAACTATCTGTTACGTCATCCTGCCATACACGATGTTGCTCTGATCGCCGTACCTGACGATTATCTTGGCGAGCGCAGCTGCGCAGTGGTGGTAACACGCTCAGAGCACACAATAAAAGCACTGGAACTAAAACGCTTTTTACGTGATCTCGGCGTGGCCGATTTCAAAATCCCCGATCAAATACAGTTTATTGATACCCTGCCCAAAACGTCGGTAGGTAAGGTGGACAAGAAAAGTTTACGAGCACTTTATAGCCAAACTTCACCGAAACAGCATCAACGAACAGGGGGAAATGGCATCAAAACCATCGTAAGAGCAGAGATCACGTGAGAAATACAATAAGCAAGCGCAGAAAACCCTGCGCTTGCTGTTTAGCCTAGTTGAAGCCGATCACTCAAACTTGTTTGGATTATGCGACCCACTGAGTTGTAGCCACTCTGGCAGATTAATGAAGTTTGAGATTCGGTCTCAGTACTCGGTTAATCCTTCCCACCAACATCATCAGTCCCGTTTTTATCACACCATGCAAAGCCATTTGGTGCATGCGATAAAGTGAAATGTATACAACGCGTGCAATACGGCCTTCAACCATCATTGAACCTTTGGTTAAATTCCCCATCAAGCTTCCAACGGTAGAAAAACGGCTTAATGAAACGAGCGAACCATGATCTTTATAAAGGTAAGGTTTCAGTTCACGACCATTGAGTTTAGCAACGATATTTTTGAAGGCTAAACTGGCCATCTGGTGCGCAGCTTGTGCTCTTGGTGGGACAAAAGAACCATCAGCTTGGGTGCATTGCGCTAAGTCGCCGATCACAAAAATATCATCGTCTCGCGTGGTTTGTAGTGTCTCTTTAACCACTAACTGATTAATTCGGTTCGTTTCTAGGCCCGCAATATCTTTCATAAAATCAGGCGCTTTAATTCCTGCCGCCCACACCATAATCGTCGCGGTAATTTTTTCACCGTCTTTCGTGGTTAAACCATCTTTTTCAGCCTGTGTCACCATGGTTGACGTTCGAACATTCACACCAAGCTTGGTCAGTTCGCTATGAGCGGCGGCTGAAATTCTTGGAGGTAAGGCGGGTAAAATACGCTCTCCCGCTTCTACTAAGTTGACATTTAGCTTACTTGAGTCAAGATCGCCAAAGCCATAAGTACGCAATTCTTTCACTGCATTATGTAATTCAGCCGAGAGTTCAACGCCCGTCGCTCCCGCTCCCACAATCGCAATATCAACGGTACCGTTGCCATTTTTTGCATGAAGTTTTAGAAACTCATTATTCATTTCGGTGCGAAAACGATGAGCTTGTTCAGGGCTATCCAAGAAAATACAGTGCTCACGAACCCCAGGAGTATTGAAATCATTAGACGTTGAACCAATCGCTAGCACCAGTAGATCATAGTGCAGTTCACGCTTAGGCATCAACAGCTCACCATGCTCATCGGTCAGCTCACTCAAGACAATTTTTTTGCTGTCTCGATCAATCGCTTCCAAACTACCGAGTTGAAAATCAAAACTGTGGTTTTTAGCATGTGCCCGATAACTTAAAGCGTCAACGCCCTCATCCAACGAACCTGTTGCTACTTCATGCAGCAAAGGTTTCCACAAATGGCTAGAATTTCGATCAACTAAGGTCACGCTAGCACGATTTTTACGTCCCAAAGTTCGTCCCAGTTTCGTTGCTAGCTCAAGCCCTCCAGCTCCGCCACCGACTACAATAATACGTGTCACAATTATCACCTTTAAAAGTTTTAATAATCAGCTTCAGCATCAATAACTATGCTGAAATTTTAAAATTAGAGTCGTAGGTCTGTAGAAATCAGAGTGCTCATCAATGAATCTTGTTCTTTTTATTATGTTATTTAAATGTTTTGCCGCCCAATGCTTACCGAGCAAATATTAATTTTTATCCTTTTCGTACTAAGCACGGGGTAGCGCAAATTTTCTCATTTGCTAATTTTTCATACTCTACCTATTTTTTGACACCCATCAAGTTTTTTATTCTTGATTAATTATATAGAGTAAAATAAGGCCGCCATATGTTGATTAACGGTTAACAATTGGTAAACACCTGAATAAACACAAAAGCGAGAGGGAGTGAGAATGAAGGGATAAACAATATTGGGTATTAAAGCAGCTCCACTATCGAAGCTGCGTATTGATTTAAATTAAGCCCCTTTAAAGGCCTTAATCGACTGTAGATGTTGCGATATTTTCTTAAATTTATGCGGCTGCTCATCATCCCAGATAATTTGATAATAGTCTTGTAGCTCCTGAGCGGCCTTTTGATTGTCTAAGACTTCATCATGGCGAGAAAGAAAAACCAGACAGCGGCCCTTATTTTTCATACGATACTGTTCGACACATTTTGTCGCAATATCTTCATACTCTTCCGGCCGGTCAATTTTCCCTGTCATGGTGTTTTCTGGATGCAAATTAGGGTTAAACATCACCTGTTTTATCCCACATAAAAAACCAATTCGCTCAGACCAATACCCGCCAAGACCGACACCACAAATGACAGGATCCGGATCATTGGATAATTCAATCGCTTTATGAACTTCTTTTAATAAGTGCTGCATATCATGCTTTGGATGTTGAGTGCTATAACTGATAAAACGAACATCATCATCGATAAACTGTAATTGCAGCACTTTTTCGTGATTTCCAGGACTTGTTGAATCAAATCCATGTAAATAAATAATCATACAACCCTACCCCCCGCTTACTGAAGATTTTAATTTACACATGAAAGGGATGGTTTTAAAGCGCTAAATGCTCACTTCCCCCGATTGTCTGGTGACGAAGACTCAGCCAGCAGTTGGTCTTTAAAATGCACAGCTTGCTGATAATACTCTTCGTCGCCCCATAACTGATAAGCCACTAAATACCAAAGCATCGCCATCATTTTAACCTTAGGTTGCCATGCTTTTACGCCTTCAACCCACCGATCAACCTGCTGAATATTCCGTAGCTGACAATAACGAAACACTGCGTCCAGTAATTTTTCCCCAGCCACATCAATACTGATGGCCAGATCCAAACGGGGGTCAGCCATACTGGCATATTCCCAATCAATGATCCGGTAACCTGTTTCTGTTTTTATTAAGTTATAGCCCGCTAAGTCAAAATGACACAAGGTTAGTGGCAATGATTCACAGTGAGGCAACGTTCGCCACTTTAAATATAACTGCTCAAAAGATGGCGTTTTAAGCTCTGATTTAAGTTGTAACCAGTAATGATCAACGCGAGCAGTATAATTAAAAGGAGGAGCCGGAATTCGAGCGCTCTCTAATTGATGGACCTGTGCCAGTACTTTGAGAATATGCTCCCATGCCCCCTCTTCGGTTAGCACGTTTCCAGCGATCCATTCCACTAACAAACCTTGATCATTAATAGTGATCGCTTTAGGGCCAAGGCGGCTGTTCTCAATTGCTTTCAGAATCTGATATTCTTGAAAGCGAGAAATAGAAAACCCTTTTGTCAAAAGGGTATTGGGACGCCAAACAAACGCAAGCTCGGCTGACAGGGTAATTTTCCAACATCGATTGGTTAGCCCTCCAGTCAGTGTTTGCGCATATTCAGGCGTTGAGGTAAAGAAATGAGTTAACGACTGTAATGTCGGATCGAGTTGACAGGCCTCACGCCATGACATCCTTGCCATTTCTCACCTCGTTAATAAGCAAACATCAATGTTTACCAACCTAAGAAACTTTTCGACTGTTGTTTACGAATTTCTGTTTCATCAGCCCATTCGATTAACCCTGTCTTTAAGTCCATTAGACGCATCGTCATTTTATAGTAGACATCTTTATCACTACCGGCATTTTTTACAATGCTAGATAAATTGCCATACAACATATACTGCGCCCCAACCATTTTACCAAATTGAATGGCTGTACTTTGATCAACAAGCTCATCATTATTTTGGAAATTAAGCTGTGCACGCACCGCATCCACTCGGTCCATATCAACAAAACGGAACTTACCAGAATTCAACATTTTGGTACTGATGGTGTCGGTGATCGATTCGGTATCAATGTGTTCACTGGTCTTATTTTTGATCCGCTCAACAAAGACGATGGGACGTGCATCACGTGTAATAGCAGCGACCGAACCGGACATCATCATGCTATCAACCATATCAGCCGCTATTTTTTGTAAATCGGTAGACCCAAAATCAACGGTGACCGTTTCAACAGCTTGAGCATCACCATAGCTAACGCGGTTAGAACAGCCACCGAGCAACACCACAAGACCAAGAAGCGCTACAATACTTTTATTCATTTTTACCCTCTACTTATCCTATCCACTAATTATCCAGTTCGCGAATCTGAACACGAAACTGCTTACCTTGTGGATTAACCGATACTTCTGACAGTGATCGTGTTTCATCACCACGTAAAATGACTGATGTCCAAGGCCCTGGCTGAATATTCACTTCCAACCCATCTGCATCATACCAATAGAAGCGGTATTGTAGATGTTGATCCCCACGATATTGACTTGAAAGACGTACAATGCCTCGAGTTTTTCCATACACATTTTGAGTTGAAATATCATCAATCTGTATGCGACTCGCCAGAACGCGATCCCCAAATAAGACTTGCTGACTCGCGCCATCAATACTTAGCCCCGTAGTATGGCTTGTACAAGCGCTCATTAACCACACCGCTAACAGTGTAACGACTATTTTTTTCATCATAACCTTCCCAACTGTTTATGCCAAAGCGTGGAATGACGCCCCTGACGAGATAACCAAACCAAGGTCGTTCCACCTTCAGGCACGGTGAATCGATAATGTTGCGTACCAACTTGTAACACTTGTTCACCTGCCGCGACAATTGCACTGCTGGTCACTACTCGTTCGGGCAAGGTTAACCAGCTACGAGTGTCTGGTTGCTCGGTTAATGTATTAAACACATTAAGAATCAAGTTTCCAAACCCATCACTTTGTGTGCTTTCTTTGCGAATTTGATCTTTTACTACCACTCGCAACACTTGTCGAATCACCATCGTAGGCATTCGCTCAGATAAATCGTTGTGCGCCATTGCATTAACGTCCACGACCACGTCACCCTTTAGCGGTGACTGATTCAGAATTAACGGCGCAAAAACCTCTTGCTGACTCGATGCATAATAAGGTAATGCTAAAGAATACAATGCGGTATTGCCTCGGCTGTCAGATAAAGGTAAAGATAATCGCCACTCTTGCCTTGGATCAACCACACCCAATTCTTCAATAATAATCACTCGTCCCTGCTGCGCTTGTCGTGAAGTTGGTGAGCCATAACGCTCATTTAGCTGACGCAAGTCGTCTCTCATCCCCAACCGTTGGGCCACTCGTCGTACTCCATCAATCACCACTGGGTTATTTTCCGCTACAGCTAAAGCACGCCGATAATCGACATAAGCACTGTTTAAATCATTCGCTGCTTCGTATAGAAGAGCGGAAAGATAGAATAAATAGCCATTCTGCACCGCTTGTAGCCTTGTACCCGCATCTGGATATTGAGCTAATATCGCACCTAAATTAGGAGAAACGCCTGTACTACGCAGCTCTTTTTGTACCCGTTCTAATTCGGCCTGACGATTTTTTCGCGCTTGTTCTTGAACCAAGTTCGCACGCCGCATTTCCACAAGTGCACTTTCTAACTGATTACGTTGAAGATAGTTCAACCCCAAATAAAGGTGCAAGAATCCTAATTCATAATCAGCGGGAGTATACTCACTTAAATTATCATTGAGTGCCAATGAACTCACACTCGTCGCCGTTGAACTGAGCGAGATGACTGCTTTTTCTTGCTGCTGAGTGACCGCGGCAACGGACATGTCTAGTGCGGCTTTACTTTGCACATATTGCTGAGCGAGGAAATAAACACGCCCCTTTTCTAAATTATCAAGAATATCGCCCGCTACGGGTTTGGATACATATTCCGTTGCACTTGAATAATCGCCCGCTTTTACCGCTTGATAAAGCGCTTTATTTTGGACGCTATAGTGACTAAATAGGTTGCCAGCGCTGAACTGGGCACAGGCATTAAGTAATAAACAGACGAGTAATAGGAATAGAGGTCGTAAATATAAGCTCACGCGATTGTCCGCCTCAAACAAAAGTGAAACCGTTAAGCAATGGCCCAACGCTGGGCCATATCAAGTTAACCAATCAATAATGGCCCGAGCGGTCGACCACCAACTAGATGCATATGAATATGGTAAACCTCTTGCCCTCCATGAGCATTACAATTCACCAATAAACGGTAACCATCTTCGGCGATGCCTTCTTGTTGAGCAATTATCTTTGCCACCGTAAATAATCGCCCGAGTGCTAGCTCATCCTCTGCTTGTACATCATTAACGGTGGGAATCAATTTGTTAGGGATAATTAAGATATGACTCGGAGCTCTTGGATTAATATCTCGAAAAGCAGTCACAAGGTCATCTTGATAAAGGATATCCGCAGGAATGTCTTTACGGATAATTTTACTGAAAATGGTTTCTTCAGCCATGAAGTTCTCCATCAATAGAATAATGAGATTATTAGGTTTATCTGAGTATGCGACAAGGGGCATTAAACCTCAATAAAAAGCACAATCCAGTTATCAAAATCAACAATTGCATTCATAAATGGAATGGCAAAAAGTGTTTTTGCAGCTCTCGTCATAAAATGCGTTTTTTAATCTCCATACAATACTGATTAATTTGTTAATTTTTTATGACCGTTTGTCATAACGATTAAGACCATCAAAGGTAAGTGTTGTAGACCACATGTTTTATATAAAAACAAGTGCATTTAACACGGTTTTATATTAGATGCGTCATATTTTTAATGAGAGAATGTTCAAGGGAGAGATGCATGCAAGGTTCCGTTATTAGGCGTATGTATGCCGGATTTACACTAATTATTATTATGTTTGCCATCACCGTCATGATCATGATGGATGGTATGAAGCAAATCCACTCCAACTTTCAAGGGGTTTCAAAATCTGCATTACCACTCGTGTCATTGTCTAACCAAACCAGCGTACAACTTCTATCCGCGGACAAATCGTTTAAGGATTTTTTAACCACTCAAGATAATGAGCGAATGGCAGAAAGGCGCGCCGAATTCGTTCAAGCACAAACCGAATTTCGCACCGTATTACAACAATTAGCACAAGCAAGCACTGCTCACCCCGATCTTGAAGAACGCATTGACGAGTTACGAAAGCTAGAACAACGTTACTTTACCGAAGCTTATGATGCAATGAGCAACTACCAAGCGATGTTTACGTCACAAGAGAAAGTACAACAGTCAACGCGTAAATTTCAGCGTCTGCACTCTGAGCTTAGTGTGGGCATGAAAGAGTATGTGGATGACCAAAGTAGTATTTCAGTTAAAGTTATGGCAAAAAGTTACTTCATCAAACTTCGTGATGCTGAAGTAATTACCTCTGATGCGCTTGCTAGCTCTGATGTGGCTTTCGTTGAAGAGGCGGTGGCAAATAACCGTAAAGCCGTGGCTCACCTCAATTACTCTTATCGAGGACTCACCGCTCAGCTCCCTGAACTCAAGAAGGTGTTTGATGACTCGGTTGCCCAATTTACTCAAGATATTGGACAAAAAGGTGGGGTGCTGGATCAACATAATGAGTACTTAAAAGCTCGTACTGCCTTATATGATAATATTGCCAACTTAGCGGCTGAAGTCGATCATGCGATGGTCATTCTTGATTCATTCAACCAAACCGCTACGCAAGAACTCAATGCAGCCTTAACAGAAGCAGCCGAAGTTTATGATTTAGGCGTATATCGAGCGATTGGTATTGGGATTTTAGTGGTCTTACTTGCTACCGGTATTGGCTATCATATCGCACATAGTGTACGTAGCCCACTCAATCGTATTCTTGCTACTCTCGAAAGCCTCACACAAGGTGATATGACCAAGCGTATTGAAGTCCGCTACAATAACGAATTTGCTCGAGTCAGTACCCACATCAACTCACTGGCAAACAACCTACATGATATTTTGGTCAAGTTAAATGAAGCTTCAGATAATTTAACTGCCACGGCAAATAGCAATCAATCGACCTCACAAAGTGCACAAAACAAACTGAATGGTCAACGAGAACAAACCGCGAATGTGGCCACAGCGATGACAGAAATGGCACATTCCGTTCAGGAAGTCGCGCATAGCGCGCAAAGTTCGCTGCACATGGTTCAGCAAGTTGAAAGTGCTTCTGAATCCGGCCGACAAGTGATGAGCAATAATATTTCTACCATCAATCAATTAGAGTCTCGTCTTAACGACTCGGTCCATGCTGTCGGTGAATTACATAAAATGAGTAGCCAAATTGGTTCTATTTTAGACGTCATCCGTAACATAGCCGAACAAACCAACTTACTCGCCCTGAATGCAGCCATTGAAGCCGCTCGAGCAGGAGAACAAGGTCGAGGTTTTGCCGTGGTGGCCGATGAAGTTCGCGTCTTAGCACAACGAACGACCGAGTCAACATCAGAAATTGAAACGATGATCAGTAACCTTCAAAACAGCTCTGGTACCGCAAGTAAAGTGATTGAAACTTGCATGCAAGATATGGAGCAATCGGTTGAGCAAGCCTCTAGTGCTAACAGCGCAATGGAAGAAATCCAAGCGCTGATTATAGAGATTAGCCAAATGAGCACTCATATTTCTCAGGCCGCAGCAGAACAAAGTGAAACCACCAGCTCAATCGCACGGAGTATAGAAGATATTAACCATATCGCGGACGAAAGCTACCAAGCCATGAATCAAATCGCACAGACGAGTGAGAGCCTAACCCAACTTGCCAATCAGCAAGGTCAACTCGTCCATAGGTTTAAGTTATAAGATACCAATATGGCTGATTTTTCAAGCAACGAGAATGCGGTTCTCGGTATCGATTGTTAGCCTAACGTCAAAACTGCTCATCAGGGTGACTTTTCTATCCGGTCACCCTTGTTTTTTTGCTCGCTCACCGTTATATGATGAGCAGGGCTTGCTTCATTCTTTTCTTTTTCCCCCATTTTGCAAGCCAAACATGAGGATAGAATATGGCTGTTCATGTTGGCATTATTGATCAAGATCCAGTACGTTTGATCACCCCCTTATTAGATAATCGAACCGTTAGTCGACACATTGTCTTCATCGGTGATCAAACGCAAAAAGTGATGTATGCTCGTCTACATACCGTATTAGAACAACGTGATATCACTTCTGAGTTCTTTGAAATTCCTTACGAAGCTAATATTAACGAAACCAAGTTAGCCATCCGTCGGCTCGCCGATGAGCTAAAAAATCGCCAAGTCGAAGTAAAACTGAATGCCAGCTGTGGGCTACGCCATCGGTTATTATCTGTTTATGAAGTATTTCGAACTCATCACTGGCCTATTTTTGTCGTAGAGCCCCGGAGCGATCGACTGTGCTGGCTCTATCCAGACGGCAGCCAAGATACTCAAGTACAAGACAATATTACGATTGCCGATTATTTGACTATTTTTGGCGCACGAGGAGAATTTAGCGAATATAACCGCCCTCCTCTGTTAGATCAAAAGTTGTACCAGCTCGGTGAGCGGTGGGCTAGCCATGCGTTAGAGCTGGGGCCAGGCCTTGCTACCCTAAATTACTTAGCGACGACCTGTCGTAAAGAACAGCGGTTAGATGTTGTGCTCTCCGATAAACAACAAGGTTACCGTGAACTCAATTTATTGATCACGGATCTGGTAGAAGCCAATATTGCGACATACCAGCAAGGTTTACTCACTTTTGCCGATGAAGATGCGCGCCGATTTGCCAACGGCGAGTGGTTAGAAACGCTGGTACACAGTACGGTTAAACAGATACAAGATATTATGCCAACCATACAAGATCGGTCACTTAACGTCCAAGTTTACCGTCAACTCGGTGAGCGAGAAGTGCGTAATGAATTAGATGTCGCAACGGTCGTCAACAATAAACTACACATTATAGAGTGTAAAACAAAAGGGATGCGTGATGATGGTGACGATACTTTATACAAGTTAGAGTCATTACGCGACTTACTTGGCGGGCTGCAAGCCCGTGCGATGTTAGTGAGTTTTCGTCCATTAAGACATAACGATATTACACGTGCAGAAGATTTAGGGCTTGCTCTGATTGGGCCTGATGAATTGAAAGATCTAAAAACACATCTAACGCGTTGGTTTCAAGCTGCAGGAGGTGGCGAACTCTAAGCGCAGGTTCAACCAAAGAAAAAGCCCAATGGGCTTTTTCTGCTGAATCTTATATGGCACTGATGGAAAACTAGCCATCATCTTCAGTAAAGTTTGATGGTAACGTCGTTTTCATTTGATTCCATATTTGCGCACTTTCAAGACCATAGTGGCGAATGACTATCGGTAATTGATCCCGATCACCAGAACAACACACGTCTAGCAAGTCACGATAAAAAGATAATGCTAACTGACGAGCTTCAGCGTTAGAAAAGTAATAACTCCCCACTCGGTCATACAATTTTTTCAAACCATTAAAGATCAAACCGTAGATTTGATTGCCGGAATGAAAGGCTAAACGCTGAAATAACATATAATCATAAAAATTAAATGTCTTCGCTATGAGCATTTCTTCACGGGTATATTCCTCGTTATCAGTTTCATCTTTGATGTGCTGTTTAATTTTATCAGCGTATGGCGAGGTGGTAATAAAGACATCCCAGGACTCAGCCGCTAATAATGCTTCGCAAGATTCAATCACATTGCTAATTGTCCGCTCTGAGCTCTCTTTATTAATCTTGAATGCGTAACGCATGAATATCGGACTAATATTGGTTCGCGCGGCAAGTAAATCTTCAACGATACTGGTGGCATTTTCAGCATCCAATGTCATTAATGTGTCGAGAATATGTAAACCTGAGGTTTCCATAAACTGATTTACTTTAGTCGGCTTACCATGCTGAATGGTTAACCAACCATCTCGTGCAAGACGCTGAAGAACTTCTCTTAATGTCGTTCGAGTAACACCAATCAGCTCCGAAAGCTCTCGCTCGGCAGGTAAAATAGATCCCGGAGGGAAACGACCATTCCAAATGCTTTCAATAATGTATTTTTCTGCAAAACCTGCTGGGCTTTTTGCTTTGATGACCATTAACTACTCATCCAGTTTCTAATTTATTTGGGTCGAATAGCACTCATCATACCACTAGTTTTCATTGAGCGGAAACAAACCATTATTAAACGCATCACATCACTACCATTAGAGTAACAACTCTATTTCAATCGTTCATCAAGATAATATCCGCTCATTTATTCAATTTAATTTATCAAAAAGTAATAGTGAAAAGCACGCTCGTGTGGTTTACTCACACTCGATCATCCACTACTCTTCTATATCCGAAATAGGGCTTGACCATTTTATAGGTTCATTAAACCATTAATTGGTCAACGTTCAATCAATAAGGAGAGCTGTGAATTTATTCATTTAGTGCGGTTCGCGCCTAAGCACCCTCCGTGCTTATTCTTTTAGGGAATGAATCAGTAAAAGTGTGAACTTATCCGTTTATAGTTTTACTCAGTCATTATGAGAAATGATTCCATTAGATTCTTCACACCAGAAATCCAACGTTGTTAACCACCAGCCATGAAGAGCGATTCACTGGCTAATCAACCTTGGATCAATGAAGCGTCTAATCTGACTAACACAAGAGTAATTATCATGCCGATATCACTCGGAAGCGCCTTTATTAAGAATTTTTTAGGTAAAGCACCAGACTGGTACAAAATTGCCATCATTGCCTTTTTAATCATCAATCCGATTGTTTTCTTTTTTATTCATCCTTTTGTGGCCGGTTGGTTACTGGTGGCTGAATTTATTTTCACACTAGCCATGGCATTAAAATGCTACCCACTACAACCTGGTGGCTTGTTAGCTATTGAAGCAATCGCCATTGGTATGACAAGTCCAGACCAAGTCAAACATGAGCTAGTAGCAAATATTGAAGTTTTACTTCTGCTGATGTTTATGGTCGCAGGTATCTACTTCATGAAGAACTTATTGTTATTTATCTTCACTAAGATTCTGTTAGGTATCCGTTCAAAATTGATTTTATCGATGGCTTTTTGTGTTACGGCGGCTTTTCTTTCTGGTTTTTTAGATGCACTGACCGTAATCGCGGTCATCATTAGTGTCGCGGTTGGGTTTTACTCCATCTACCACAAAGTTGCCTCAGGACAACCGTCGGCCCCGTCTCACGATCATACTCATGACGAGCAAATACCAGAACTGACTCGTGATGACTTAGAAAACTATCGCGCATTTTTACGCTCGCTACTGATGCATGCTGGGGTCGGAACGGCTTTAGGTGGTGTGATGACGATGGTTGGCGAACCACAAAACCTGATTATTGCTGACCATGCTGGCTGGCTGTTTGGTGAATTTTTAATTCGTATGTCACCCATCACTGTACCTGTTTTTATTTGCGGACTTCTCACCTGCCTATTGGTCGAACGTTTTAAAATATTTGGTTATGGAGCAGAACTACCAGCCAATGTTCGCCAAGTCTTGATGGATTTCGATAGCGAAACTCGCCTGCATAGAACGCAACAAGATATCGCTAAACTTTGGGTTCAAGCGATTATCGCGGTCTGGCTCATTGTCGGATTAGCGCTACATTTGGCCGCTGTTGGCCTCATCGGTTTATCCGTGATTATTCTTGCGACCAGTTTTTCAGGTATCGTCGAAGAACATGCTTTAGGTAAAGCATTTGAAGAAGCCTTGCCGTTTACTGCACTGTTAGCTGTTTTCTTCTCCATTGTTGCGGTGATTATTGATCAACAATTATTTACTCCGATCATCGACAGTGTGCTGCATATTGAAGATAAAGGTGTACAGCTCGCTCTGTTTTATATCGCCAATGGTCTACTGTCGATGGTATCCGACAATGTCTTTGTCGGCACGGTATACATCAGTGAGGTGCAATCTGCATTAACGCACGGATTGATTTCTCGCGATCAATTCGATCTCCTTGCGGTGGCAATCAATACGGGCACAAACCTCCCTTCTGTTGCAACACCGAATGGACAGGCTGCTTTCTTGTTTCTGTTAACTTCAGCACTGGCACCATTAATCCGACTGTCTTATGGACGAATGGTGGTCATGGCTTTGCCATATACTATCGTAATGAGTTTAATCGGTTTAGGCGGGATCATTTTCCTACTCGAGCCCATGACTAGCTACTTTTACGAGATGGGTTGGATCACTCATCATAGTCTCAAAGCCGCCGCTGCTATTGTTGGTCATTAAAAATTTGTATTGAATAAGAAACTATTCCACGCTAAAAAGCTCTGAATACTAGAACAAGCCATTGATGCCAATAAACATCAATGGCTTGAATATTTTCTTAATTACGCAAGGATGATGATGTGAACGCTCTTTTGCAACTCCAACGTTTCTCTCATAATCGCCTCTCTTGGGCTCTATTATTCATTTTCGTGCTCTTCTTTGAGCTTTGTGCCCTCTATTTCCAACATATAATGATGCTGTCCCCATGTGTGATGTGTATTTATGAACGAATCGCAATGTTGGGTATCGGTGTAGGAGCGTTCATTGGCCTACTCAATCCCAAACAGCGAGGACTTCGCTGGTCAGGATTTATTGTTTGGGGGATAAGCGCCTACCAAGGACTCACCCTTTCTATCGAGCATGTGGATTACCAATTAAATCCGTCGCCATTTAATACCTGTGATCTGTTTGTCACGTTTCCAGATTGGGCACCACTCAACCAGTGGGTACCTTGGATGTTTGAGGCTTATGGGGACTGTAGTGACATTTCTTGGCAATTTATAACCTTGACGATGCCACAATGGTTAGTGGTTATTTTTGTTGGTAACTTGATAGCGCTTGCTGCTGTGTTAGTGGCTCAGTGTCTTAAGCGGGCAGCATAAACAATAAAAAGCCCACCAAGCGGTGGGCAAATAAATTGTGTGAATTACCAATTAAAAGAAGTACTTGAAACGTACACGAACGCCGACATCTTGGTCATCGTTATCGTTATCCACTTTAGAGAAGTAAGATCCAAGGTAGATAGAGAAATCTTGCACATCCATCACATTAGCAATCTCATAAGATGCCCAAGTGGTATTCATTTTCTCTTTGCTGCCCGTGTCAGTTTCTGAATAGATATGGCCTAAACCAAAACGTTTATACTGAATAACAGCACCGATTGAGGAGTCTTCTTGATCAGTGGTATCAAAATCACGGTACGCATAACTTACATCTAAGCTAAAATCTGACACCGCATATTTAATGGTTGCCCCATAGCCAAGATAATCATTCTCAGCATCTGCCTTATCCGCCGTTAAATTCGCTTCCATACCGGCGGCAAAGCGCAGACTATCTGTTGCCTGAAAAGCGACAACCGGTCGCACAAACACAGCATTTTGATCCGCACCACTATTTTCTTTAAACAGTGATCCTACTTCAAAATACAACTTATCGAGCGATTTTGCATAGCTTACTTGGCCATAATCACCACGGCCTCGAGCGTCTTTTAAGCGATAAGGTTCAATAACATTATTATTCACATCGACTTTTGCAAAATCGAGCATGGTATCTTGCCCAACAGGGAACATATCAAACGCTTCAAAACGCCCAATTTTCACTTCCCAATCCGCTTGGCGACCCATTGCGAAGAAGGCATCATCTAAATCCACATCACCCGTTGATTTCAGTAGTGGCTGAACTTGCACTTTCAGATAATGATCATTGGCAACAGCACGCTCAGCAGCAATTTGCACCAAAATCCGGCCACTTTGACTAAAATCTTGACGATCTTGGTTCTTTCTTTCTTTATCCACCACATTGAGATCATACTCAACGTCACCACCAATCGTGAATAGACCCTTTTCATTTTCAACGCTGATCCCAGCATGTGCTGCCAGTGCTGTAGAAACTAAAACGGAAGCAAGCGAAAGTTTACCAAAGGTATTAAATTTCATTATTATCTCCATTGACCTTAAGGCCATTATCTTGATTTTATTGGTTTAATGCTTTTCCTTAGCGCTACTCAGAAATGAACATAGATTAGGGGATACATTGTTGAAATGTGGCAACCTTTTCATTCCCGAGGTCAGCAACCACTGTACATGTGCCTCCTTGCATGCTGCCGACGGTGGAGAGTCTACATTTACCAAAACCATAGAAACCATGAATCCGATCACACAAGGAACCGTTCCCACTCAATGAATGATAAGAAATATTTCCTCCATCACGCTTATGGAATTAATTTGGATAAGAAATAAAATAGTGGCATGATTATTATTGTTAATTTTTTTATTGAAAAAAATAATTCAGCAACGGAATGTAAATAAATGGCATCGGGAGATCACTCAAGATGAGATGATACTCAAACCATTTGGCGTTACAGGTAGGCGACAAGTGAGTGACAAATTGGTCTGGAATCAATTTCAACAGCCGTAGGCTGGCCTTTGGTGAGAGACACGGATGGTTCTTATCATCTCCATGGGCATAGACAGGCTATGCAATTGGCGTGAACAAACGTAGCCAGCCCCCCTACAACTTCAAGTAGGAGGGTATAAAAAGTAGTTTTGTGTATCACGAGTTAAATCTTGAGGATAAAAATAAAGAAAATTGCGAGATAGAAAGATTAGGTTCCGTTGACCTTTCACGGTTAAATTCCATTCGAAAGGTCAACAGTACCTAGCTCACGCTCAGCAGTATAAGATAAAGAAACAGACATTAATTTTTAAGGTCAACAGCCCCTAGTAGGCGCGGGCGCGAGTACTTCTCGATTACCATTATGCCCCGGAGCGCTGACAATGCCTTGCGCTTCCAGTTGTTCAACAATACGAGCGGCACGGTTATAACCAATTTTAAAACGGCGCTGAACACCAGATACAGAACCTCGACGACTTTCAACCACATGCTCGACAACTTGGTCAAAAAGAGGGTCTATGTCCTCATCCTCTTCCATTTTTTCACCTGGTAACAATCCATCCGGCCCTTGATCGCCATTAATGATGTCACTGATATAATTCGGTTTTCCACGCGCTTTCCAGTTATTCACGACCGCATGAACATCGTCATCAGAAGCAAAAGCACCATGCACACGAATGGTATGGCTAGAGCCTGCTGGTAAATAAAGCATGTCGCCCATCCCTAATAACGACTCGGCACCACCTTGATCCAAAATGGTTCGTGAGTCTGTTTTGGTTGAAACAGTAAAGGCAACTCGCGTTGGAATATTTGCCTTAATCAATCCGGTAATCACATCGACCGACGGTCGTTGAGTAGCCAGAATAAGGTGAATACCCGCTGCACGTGCTTTTTGAGCTAAACGCGCAATTAACTCTTCAACCTTTTTACCGACCACCATCATTAAATCGGCAAACTCATCGACCACCACGACAATATAAGGCAGTTTTTCCAACAATGGGGGTTCGCTGTCCATACTTTCCGAATCATTCCAGAGAGGATCATGAATCGGATGCCCTGCTTGTGCGGCCATTTTCAGCTTATCGTTAAAGCCTTTTATATTTCTGACCCCTAACACGGACATCAATTTATAACGACGCTCCATCTCGCCCACACACCAACGTAATGCGTTAGACGCATCTTTCATATCGGTGACGACTTCCGCAAGTAAATGTGGGATCCCTTCATAAATCGATAATTCCAACATTTTCGGATCAATCATGATAAAACGAACATCTTCTGGCGTAGATTTATACAGCATACTCAGAATCATGACGTTCACACCGACCGATTTTCCGGAACCTGTCGTTCCCGCAACGAGAACGTGAGGCATTTTGGATAAATCGGCGACGACAGCTTCACCCGCAATATCCTGCCCTAACACAATGGTCGTTGGCGATTTTGATTCTTGAAATTGGTGACTACTGATCACATCCGACAAATAGACCGTCTGGCGGCTCATATTCGGTAGCTCCAAGCCAACATACGGTTTACCTGGAATCACCTCGACAACCCGAACCGCCATAGCTGAAAGAGAACGAGCTAAGTCCATGGATAAACTAGAAATACGGCTTACCTTTACTCCAGGTGCTAAATCTAACTCAAACCGGGTAATAACTGGCCCAGGGAAGATATCCACAACTTGTGCTTGAATTTTATAATCAGCCAATTTCGATTCCACTAAACGGGCAATCTCTTCTAAAGCGGCTCGGTCAATAAAGTTTTCTCGTTTTTCTGGATGATACAGCAACGCCAAAGTCGGCATCGGTTCTGCTGGCTTGGGTAAATTAACCTCTTGCTGCATCAAAAATGGATTCTGTTTAGCCGCGAGGTTGGCTTGAGCTTCAGATACCAAGGTTTGAAAAGCCTGTACGTCTGGATCGTCAGCATCACTTTCCTGCTCTCTTGTCGATGTTTCAGGCTGTATATTGGCTTGCTCCTCTACCACTGGCGTTTCAAGCACATCTAAGGTTGAAATCATCGGTTCTGTAGATTCTTCATCCCAATCAGACTGAGACAATGAAGCCATTGTCTGGCTACCATCTTGTGTTTCTGGTTCGATGAATTCCGTTGATGGCCGCAGCGAAGCATGCGGATTAAGATGCGTTTTTTCTAGGTCGACTTTTGTATCTTCAGCATAATCATCGTTTTGATACGCCGCATTTTCTAGCTCTTCAATCGTGGTATACAGCTGCGCCTCGCGGACAGTTTCTTGAGATAATGTTTCAAGCTCAGTGGTCGCTGAAGGTTCGTCCCCCCGATGGGAAACAGACAACTCAACCGGATTTGGCTGCTCTTTTTCCGAACGAGGCTCAGGGATATGAATATTAAAACGTCGCTCTTGTGGCTCGTTTTGGTTTTGGTCTTCTTCGATTGATAATGAACTCATAACTGACTCATCCGGAGCCTGTTGATCATGTTCAGAGAGAGGAGAAAATGCGGAGACGTTAGGTTCTAACAGTTGTGGAGCCACTAATTCGGATTTTTCACCACGACAACGGTTGACTAACCACTGAAAGGCACGGATGGTAAACTCTCCTAACCACTCGACAATAGTTAACCAAGAAATACCCGTAAGTAAGGTAAAACCCGCCCCCCACAAAAAAAGTAACACCAGCGTTGTGCCTAATAAATTTAAGATGGGCAAAGCCAAGCTAGTCAATACATCGCCAATCACACCGCCAGAAGAAAAGTACCAGATGTCATCAAAATTAATATCAGCAAGGCCACAACTGGTTAAAATCAATATGGCTAGGCCCAATAACCTTGTTCCCCACAAGGTAAAATCGAGCCGTTCATCTTCCTCTCTCGCTCGTAAAAAAACCCAAGCACTCAACGTTAAAATGATCGGTAATAAATAGGCTAATGAGCCAAAGACAAAAAATAGAGTATCTGCGATCCAAGCACCAATCATTCCTCCTGCATTTTGAATATCAGCGCCCCAAGCAGTTTGAGACCAAGAAGGGTCAGCAGGATGAAAAGTAACCAGCGCTACCGCTAATAAAATGGAAAAGAGTACCGCTAAAATTAGCCCACACTCTTTTAATCGTTGTTTACCGTTCAAGCGCAAAGACTGAGGCTCTTCACTGGTCTTGACGATCGTTTCAACTTTATGATTGTTCTCTTTGAACATAAACCAACTTGACTATGATAATGCCCAATATGTTATACACTATACGCATATCGGAGCGATGAAAACAGTCCGAGCGGCTACTGCCGCTCGGTTTGTTTATAGATTTAACCATACCAAGGTAAAAAACCCAATCTATCTCGGTCAGAATGTGGCAAGAACTCGCTATTCCACTGACAGAAACAGATTAACGGGTCTTAATCACCAGTTGGTTGGTTTGTTTGACTTCTTCCATGACCACATAAGTGCGAGTATCATTCACACCAGGCAGACGCAACAACGTGTCCCCCAAAAGCTTGCGATACGCCCCCATGTCTGAGACTCGAGTTTTGAGAAGATAATCAAAATCACCAGAGACTAAATGACACTCTTGAATATCATCCAGCTTTTGTACCGCAGTGTTAAATTGTTCAAATACATCTGGTGCACCACGATTCAACGTGATCTCAACAAACACGAGCAGTGAAGCATCGAGATATTGAGGGTTGAGTAACGCAGTATATCCGGTGATATACCCTTGACGCTCTAAACGACGTACACGTTCTAAACAAGGAGTCGGTGAAAGCCCTACTCGCTTGGATAATTCAACGTTTGAAATACGACCATCTTTTTGCAACTCATTTAAGATATTGCGATCAATCCGGTCAAGATCCTTGGACGGCCTTTTATAGTTGTCTGCCATTTTTTATTCCACCTTATTACTTCCTTGCAAAAAAATATACTATAACTTTTTGATATTCAGCATCAAACTTTATATATGCACAACTAAACTAGTTATAAATTCGATACAACGTGACTACATTCACTAACCCTACAACTAAGGAGTCAGGATGATAATTGGCATCCCAAAAGAAATCAAAAACCACGAGTATAGAGTGGGAATGATTCCTGCTAATGTGAGAGAACTTCTCACTTATGGCCACCAAGTGATTGTCGAAACCCATGCAGGCACAGGTATCGGTTTCTCAGACGATGATTACATCGCTGCCGGGGCATCCATTATTCACTCTGCTGCAGACTTATTTGCGCAAGCAGACATGATTATAAAAGTTAAAGAGCCTCAGGTTGTAGAACGATCGATGCTAAAAGAAGGACAAATTCTATTTACCTATCTACATCTTGCCCCAGATTTTCCACAAACTGAAGCACTTATCAAGAGTAACGCGGTTTGCATCGCCTATGAGACTGTAACAGATCATATGGGACGCTTACCACTATTAGCCCCTATGTCTGAAGTAGCAGGTAGAATGGCAATACAAGCCGGAGCGCTTACCCTAGAAAAATCACAAGCCGGTATGGGCTTACTCTTAGGTGGCGTACCCGGTGTCGCACCGGCCAAAGTCGTTATCCTTGGCGGAGGGATGGTTGGTGCCAATGCGGCAAGAATGGCTATCGGTTTAAAAGCGGACGTAACCATTTTAGACCGAAATGTGGATGTACTCCGAAAGCTAGACCAAGAATTTCAAGGGCGAGTCAAACTGCTTTTCTCCACCAACGAAGCAATTGAACAGCAAATTCTTGCCGCCGATCTCGTTATTGGAGCCGTACTCATTCCGGGGGCCACCGCACCCAAATTAGTCACTAAAGAGCATATTAAACGAATGAAGCCCGGTTCTGCCGTTGTCGATGTTGCCATTGACCAAGGTGGCTGTTTCGAGACATCTCGCCCCACTACCCATGACAACCCAACTTATGTGGTCGATGACGTTGTCCATTACTGTGTCGCGAATATGCCCGGAGCGGTTGCTCGCACATCGACTTTTGCTCTCAATAACGCAACGCTTCCCTATATTATCAAATTAGCTAACCAAGGCTATCAACAAGCATTGCTGAGTGACCCCGGATTTTTGAAGGGCCTCAATGTCATTCATGGCCAAGTTACCTGTCGAGAAGTTGCCGATAATTTCAAACTACCGTATGTCTCGCCACTTGATGCCATTAACCGATTAAGTGAATAAAGCCAATCAATAGCCGGGGGATACCCGGTTATCTTTTTGTGCATGAATCACAAGGTTTCTCGGTGTGATAGCTCGCCGACAAAACTCACCGATCTCAACTCGATACCCTTGCTCTTGTAGAAATAGCGCCCGATCCAAAACAAGCCACAACTCAAGTAAACGTTGAAAACCATGTTGAACTAAACTGAGTCGCTCCATTTTCCAAAAACGCTCAATACCTTTTTGATGATAATATTCAAAATGAATAGTGGGTAAGGTCATGCCCTTTTTAGCGGCCGCCCAACAACAAAAAGCCTCAAAGCCTTCATTTAACTGCGACTTTTTAACACTCGGGGTCGGAAGGTATTCTTGATAACCGAGTTCAGCTTTTAACAACTCATCCCATCCGAGTCGGTAGGTCATTTCCAACCAACGATGGCGCTTAACACGCTCCCCTCCGGTCACGGTTTCCTGCAACGGGATTCTCAATTCATTCCGAGTCAAATTCAAAGCAGATCGTTTTGCTAGCTGAGAAAGAGGACTATAATATTCACCTTCAATCAAATGATAACAACAAGGAGAAAAGGTAATGGCCGCTAACTGATTCGTCACCGCATACTGCAATAAGCGAACATGTAAATCACCACAGGCATGCAATGCAACGGCATGCTGATGCGCTTTAAATAAACGCTGGCTGCGCACATCCAATGCATCACCTTGAACAAAATTCATCCTTAACCCTAAACGATCCGCCTCCAATTGGCCTTGCTCACATAATGCCTCTTGGTATTCAAAACTCACCACGGGATGAGATGAGTGAGAGGCAAGCCAACGGCCAAGGTATCCTTTACCCGAACACCACTCTAACCAAGCTTCACCTTGATGTCGACTGACCAGAAAAGCCCCCAAACTTTTTATCTGCACAAACTTACGACCAGGAACCCCAGGATAAGGCTCACTATACGCCTCACAAAAATCATTCGATTGCCCATTCGATAACAACAGACGCAAAGATTGAACAATATGATCAAGTTTAGGGATATGGACCGATAGCATAGCTATTAATGGTTCAGGCTGCTGTTTCAATTCAGCAACCTGTTCATTTGAAAGGGTACTCAACCACGCCTCTAACTCAGGAGCTATTGAAGACCAAGGCGCTGTTGCTAAGCCACTATCATGAAAAGGCTCAAAACGCCAGAAAGGCTGCGTCTGACTAAGATAAGTATCAATGTATTGAAAACAATCGCGCATGCGCCCTCCTCAAATAATGGCCTATTTTAGAGTGGTACTTATGAGGAGGAAAGCATTAGCGTACCGGCAGCTCGATATCTTTAAACATCTCTTCGATTTCAGCATTAGATTTTAAAGAAATCGCACGCTCAACCACAGGTCTGGTTAAATGAGGAGCGAAACGTTCCATAAAATCATACATATATGTGCGCAAAAAAGTACCACGACGAAAACCAATGCTCGTGGTACTCGCACCAAAAATGTGGCTGGCATCAATGGCCACTAAATCAGTGTCTTGCTCTTTATCAATCGCCATACTGGCTATCACCCCAATCCCCACCCCCATTCGAACGTAAGTTTTAATCACATCAGCATCCGTGGCCGTAAACACCACTCGAGGATGCAACCCAACACGATTAAAGGCGGTATCAAGTTCTGAACGCCCAGTAAAACCAAACACATAAGTGACCAAAGGGTAAGCCGCAACATCTTCAATGGTAACAGAAGCTTTCTGTGCCAATGGGTGATCGTGAGGCACAACAATGGAGCGATTCCAATGGTAGCAAGGCAACATGATCGCATCTTGATATAAATGGAGTGCTTCAGTAGCAATGGCAAAATTGGCAATACCCTTAGCGATCGCCTCAGACATTTGACTCGGCGTGCCTTGGTGCATATGCAAAGACACTTTCGGATAGCGAGCAGTAAAACCTTTAATTACATCAGGTAATGCATAACGAGCTTGGGTATGGGTGGTTGAAATATTCAACGTGCCCATTTCTGGATGAGTATGCTCTGCGGCAACCGATTTAATGCTTTCTGTTCGCGCAAGAATTTCGGTGGCAATCCGGATAACCTCTTGACCAGCATGGGTCACTTGGGTCAAATGCTTGCCGCTGCGCTCAAAAATCTGTATCCCGAGCTCATCTTCTAATAAGCGAACTTGTTTACTGATACCAGGTTGTGAGGTATACAAACTTTCTGCTGTCGCCGACACATTTAAGTTATGATTGACCACTTCTACAATATATTTAAGTTGCTGCAACTTCATAATTTATCTTATTTCCTTCTGAGAAGTGCGACATCGCCGTTCTATGGTTTATAATGATTAGTTATAACGCTTCACGAACACAATGCAAAGAGCTTACAATAAATAGTTGTACAAACGCGGCACATTTCGATCATCATTAAGAAAAATGAGCGCCTACCCTAAAAATGATCGCTCTGTTGCATTTTTTTATGCGGCAAGCACAAATAATGCACATTGACTCTTGGTAGATGGTGTAGAGAGAAGCTAGGATAGTGTATGCTCTGGCATTGGGCCTTTTAAAAAAGATACGGATTTTATGAATATAGGTTTAATTATCGCTCTGGTGGCCATTCTATTGGTTTTAATCTTGGGTTATAACATCATGCTGCAATACAGACTCAAGATTGAAACAACCAAAAAACAAGAGTCAGCAAGGTACCTAACCATTATTGATGCTACCGAAGACTTAATCGGCAATGCTCATCATCTTCCGTTTAGTAAAGATCTACTTGTTTGCTTGAATACCCGTATTCTTGACGCCCTACAAAATATGTTAGATCTCGATCCAAAAAATAAGCAATTAGCTCAACGTGTTGAAAATATGCAGACACAAATCCAACACCTAAAAGAAAACCACCCGGGTGGAGAAAGTACTACATTTAAAGTCCCGACTAGCGATAAGCAAGCCATCGTCATGCTAAAATTAGTCAAACGGTTACGTGATACTATCCGTAGTGAACATAATAAAGGCCGTTTTGATACCCAAGCTTATGTCACTGAAAATGCTCGATTAGAAACCATACAGATCCGTATTAATATCGAAAATGTCATTAAACGAGCTAAAGATTCAATTGTTCGAGGCCAACCCGGAACCGCCTTACAGTTACTTCGCAAAGGATTAGACGTGCTAAGTACCAAAAATGACAGTTATTCTCATCAAGCTCGAGAAAAGTTACAAGCCATGTATGATGAAGTCGAATCACGTCGCCAAACCAAAAATGCATCTGAAGTTCAACAACGTGAAGAAAAAGAACGAGATAGTGATATGGAAGCGCTCTTTGGTGAAAAGAAAAAGTGGTAATAATCTCCCCCACTACTCACCTATTCATGGCAACATAATATATGAACTTTTTAATGGCTTATGATCAACAATACACCCGCTATTGAACAGCTAATCAATCCACTTAAGCAATTTCTCGCTTGTGCAACCCCCGATGCTTGGCTTAATGAAGCTCAAAAACCCGAAAATCTGTCAATTATCCTCCGTGACCACTTATTGTGTGAGCTGAAAGCCGCACAAAGCGCTATGTTTTTACTTAAACGCTACGTAGTGACAGAGGAAGGAAGCCGGCAACTAAGCCAGTTATCAGCACCTTATGAGCAGTTTGCTTACAAATGCGTCGGTAACCTCAACACGTTACAAGGAAAAAATCAGCTCTCCAAGTCTATTCAAGCGAAGCCAAACTGCCTTTATGGACAAGCGATGATTGATAAAATGGTACTCTTGATCAAAGAAGAGCTGCATCATTTTTATCAAGTACTTGAACTTATCCAACAAAAGGGATTTGAATATCAGCCAATTAACGCTAGTCGATATGCTAAGGGGATGCTTAAACACGTCAAAACGTATGAGCCCGATGCACTCGTCGATAAGCTTATTATTGGCGCATTTATTGAAGCCCGTTCATGTGAACGTTTCGCAAAACTAGCACCTTATTTAGAGCACGATGTAGGAAAATTTTATTTTTCTCTTTTACGCTCAGAAGCACGACACTATCAAGACTACTTGGAACTCGCAGAACAGATTGCAAGTAAAGATATTTCAGAACGTATCGAGCACTTCGCTAATGTTGAAGCTAAATTAATTTCCTCACCGGATAGCGACTTTAAGTTCCATAGCGGTATTCCGACATTTTCAGCGTAAACTCAACTCAGCGTAAACTCAACCAAGCAAAAGAGGTGTTCAAATCACCTCTTTTGCTGCTATTGACGATTTAAAGTAGGGATGCATGAATCTCTGCCAACACTTGAGCAGGATTGCTGGCTTTGGTAATTGGCCGACCGATCACGAGATAATCAGCTCCTGAGTTGATGGCTTGCTCTGGCGTCATTATCCGACGTTGGTCACCAATATCGGCCCCTATTGGCCTAATTCCCGGTGTAACTAACTTAAAGGCTTGTCCAAGCTCACGTTTTAGCTTAGAGGCTTCCTGAGCCGAGCATACGACGCCATCTAAACCGGAATTTTTTGTCAGTCTCGCTAAGCGCATCACCTGCTGCTCTGGTTCACTGTTGATACCAATACCTTGTAAATCACTCTGTTCCATACTCGTTAAGACGGTTACTCCAATTAACAATGGACGATCACAACCGTAAGGCTCAAGTATTTCTCGTGCAGCCGTCATCATACGCTCTCCACCGCTGGCATGAACATTGACCATCCAAACACCTAAATCCGCCGCTGCTCGCACTGCCTTAGCGCAAGTATTAGGAATATCATGAAACTTAAGATCGAGAAAAACAGCAAACCCTCGATCATGTAACTCAGTAACGAAATGGGGACCAAACCGTGTAAACATCTCTTTGCCAATTTTTAACCGACAACTTGTCGGATCAATTTTATCGACAAACGTAAGCGCATCGGTTTTGTGTTCATAATCGAGTGCAACGATCACTTTTGGGTCGTTCATTTCTACTCCTAAGATATACATTGAGCCTAAAAAAATGCAGCTTATAGAGCTGCAAATCTTGAAAAATCATTCGCCATCCAATCCACGGATGGGCTTAATCGATCCCCACCCTTTGCAGGATGGACAGTGCCAATATAGCGAGTGCGTTGAGAAACCACAGCGGCGGCATCGGTAATGTGGTTTTGTTTTTAACTGCTCACCCACTAACCGTTGCAAAGTTAACAAACTAGCTTTAGCGCGCCCTTCTTCTGCCTCAGCAATATGGTAATCAATCAGACGATAAAAACCTTTCATGGTTGGATTTTTGACTAATTGGCGAGTTAATAATTCTTGAGCACTGGCGGTACCATCATGCTGCGCGACTAATTGTGCTAGCATTAACTCAGCAGACACTCCTGCATTATTGTTAATACACTGACGCAATAATTCAATCAATTGTGGCTCTTGGCCAAGATGATGATAACATTCGGCTAAGGATGGTAGAACTTCTCCAATAAAATCAATATCTTGCTCGAAAACCATTTCAAGATAAATCAGCGTCTGTTTATAATCTTGGTTGGCTAAATAGAGTTTTCCTAAGGAAATACTGGCACGCACGCATTTAGGGTCTTCATGTAAAGCTCGTTTTAGCAACTGGATCGCTTTATGATCTTTCCCTTCTGCTTTTTCCTGCATTGCCAGTTCACACCAAAAATGAGCAATGGTTTGCTTCATTCGCTTACGCCCGAGCTTGACTAAGGCTTGCGCACATGAAATCGCCTTATGCCATTCACGTGTTTGCTGATAAATTGCGGTTAATTGTTGAAGCGCAGACTCACGATGTTCTGGTTCATCAATTAATTGCTCAAAGATTTTCTCTGCACGATCCAAAAATCCAGCGACCATATAATCTTTCGCTAACTGCTGTAAGGCGAGGTTTTTTTGATCAATGGTTAAGCCTGAACGAGAAATCAGGTTTTGATGGATACGAATTGCACGATCAACCTCACCACGAGAACGAAATAAATTTCCCAATGCAAGATGGGTATCTATCGTTTCGTTATCCACTTGCAACAGCTCGATAAAGTGATCAACGGCTTTATCAGACTGATCTGAAAGTAATAAATTTAGTCCCGTTACATACTGTCGAGATATTTGGTGGGAATGCTTCTGCTTGTCTTGCTGAGCACTACGATTACCCATATACCAGCCATAGGCGGCAGCAATAGGCAAGAGCAAGAAAAGAAGTTCTAACATCTAAGTAATAGCCTTACTCGAGAGTCGCTTTAGCATTTGTCTGCTCTTGCGATTTTGTGTGTTGTTTTAGCTTTCGAGTCAATTTACGAATTTCTAATTGAGATTTCAGATAAAAACTGCCAAAAATGATCCACGCAATAAGAAAGCCAACGACAAAGACACTGCCAAGCAAAGTTGATAGATGAAACTCACCTTGAGCGAATAAATAGTTAAATGTGACTAACGCTTGATTCTGTGATCCTAACGCTAAAGCCAGTAAGAAAAGAGCGAGTAGCACAAGGATTTTTATCATTTTCATAATTGATTACCCATCCACAAATCTATTAACCGATTATGCAGGAAAACGCTCAGACAAACCATGCGCAATTTTATAGTCCAATCAGCTTAAGATTACTCGAAATCCACAGCAAGCAGTGGACGCCCCAGATAGAAAGAGCCTCCGCCCGATAAGAAGAGAGCAAATAAAGTTGCGATAGCATTCCGAATCAAAATATAAAAAAACGGCACACCAAGACAGTATGCCGCTTATAAGGCTATTCTACCATTAAAACTATTGATTAACTCGCTCACGCAACTCTTTACCCGGTTTAAAGTGCGGAACATATTTACCATCCAATTCGACTTTTTCACCAGTTTTAGGATTGCGTCCAACACGGGGATCACGATAGTGCAAAGAGAAACTACCAAATCCTCGAATTTCAATGCGATCTCCAGCTTCTAATGTTTTCGACATGTGTTCCAGAATCTCTTTTACCGCATCTTCAATTTCTTTTGCCGACAGATGGGGTTGCTCGGTACACAGCCTTTCTATTAATTCAGACTTCGTCATAGTTTCCCTCTTTGAGTTTTTACCCTGATTATAGTCAGTAATATCAATTCCAACAAACACTTGCTTCATATTGTATAAAAAGAGTATGGCTAAGTTGCATCAAAGAAAGCGGAGAACATGTCTCTTAGAAAAACTTAGCTTAGCTTTTATACCTCAAAGGGATAAACCGGGCTCTCTGAGGTCCAGCAATACTAGCATAAGTAAATGTAATAGATCATCACGTTATCTCGCTGATGAATAAAAAAAGGGGCCATGCGGCCCCTTTTTAATCAACAAGTTAGATTACTCGCCTTTAGCAGCTTTGAAAGCGTCTGCCATTGCATTACCGAAAGCAACATCATCTTGTTTATTGATAGATGCCATTGCTTCTTGCTCTTCAGCTTCATCTTTCGCTTTGATAGATAAATTGATGACGCGGTTTTTACGGTCAACACCAGTAAATTTCGCTTCAACTTTATCACCAACACTGAGAAGTAGAGATGCATCTTCTACGCGGTCACGAGTAATTTCAGAGGCACGAAGGTAACCTTCTACACCATCTTCTAACTCGATCGTTGCGCCTTTAGCGTCAACAGCGGTTACCGTACCGTTAACTAGAGTGCCTTTCTTATTATCAGCAACATAAGCATTGAATGGGTCATTTTCCATTTGCTTAACGCCTAGAGAAATACGCTCACGCTCTGCATCTACAGCTAGAACAACTGCAGAGATCTCGTCACCTTTTTTGTACTCACGTACTGCTTCTTCTCCAGGAACATTCCAAGAGATGTCAGAAAGGTGAACCAGACCATCGATACCGCCATCAAGACCGATAAAGATACCGAAATCAGTGATAGACTTGATCTTACCAGTCACTTTATCGCCTTTAGCTTGTGCTTCAGCGAATGACTGCCAAGGGTTAGCTTTACACTGTTTCAAGCCTAGAGAGATACGACGACGTTCTTCGTCGATATCAAGAACCATAACCTCAACTTCGTCGCCAACATTAACAACTTTAGATGGGTGAATGTTCTTGTTAGTCCAGTCCATTTCTGAAACGTGAACCAGACCTTCAACGCCTTCTTCGATTTCAACAAAGCAGCCGTAATCAGTTAGGTTTGTTACGCGACCAGTTAGTTTGTGACCTTCTGGGTAACGTTTAGCGATTGCTACCCATGGATCTTCGCCAAGCTGTTTCAGACCTAGAGAAACACGGGTACGTTCACGGTCAAACTTAAGAACTTTAACTAGGATTTCGTCACCAACGTTAACGATTTCTGATGGATGCTTAACGCGTTTCCAAGCCATATCTGTGATATGTAGAAGACCATCAACACCGCCAAGATCAACGAATGCACCGTAATCAGTAAGGTTCTTAACGATACCTTTAACTTCAGTACCTTCTTGTAGAGTTTCAAGAAGTTCGTCACGCTCAACACTGCTTTCAGATTCGATAACAGCACGACGAGAAACAACAACGTTGTTGCGTTTCTGATCAAGCTTGATGACTTTGAACTCTAGCTCTTTGTTTTCTAAGTGAGCAGTGTCACGGATTGGACGAACGTCAACTAGAGAGCCTGGAAGGAATGCACGGATACCGTTCAATTCAACAGTGAAGCCACCTTTAACTTTACCATTGATGATACCAATAACCGTTTCAGCTTCTTCGTAAGCTTTCTCAAGAACGATCCACGCTTCGTGACGTTTCGCTTTCTCACGAGAAAGTTGAGTTTCACCGAAACCGTCTTCAACAGCGTCAAGTGCTACGTCAACTTCTGAACCAACTTCTACTTCTAGTTCACCCGCAGCGTTTTTGAACTGTTCTGCTGGAATAGCAGATTCAGACTTAAGGCCAGCGTCAACAAGAACGTAGCCATTTTCAATCGCAACAACAGTACCTTTAACGATAGTACCTTGTTGGAATTGGGTTTCATTTAGAAACTCTTCAAAGAGTTGAGCAAAAGATTCAGTCATGTATTTAATCTTCAATAATTAAACGTCCATGGGTATCCTACCGCATGGGGTTATTAAAATCGCCAGTCATCATCCTTGCGACCAACGTTCTTAACTGGCGTGATTTATTCCACCAGTTTCGATTCTATATATTGTAACGCTTGTTCCACCACTTGATCTATAGATAATGTGGTGGAATCAAGTAATAGCGCATCCTCGGCTGGGCGCAGTGGTGCCACGGAACGATTACGATCTCGTTCATCTCGCTCTTGAATTTCGCTTAAAAGGTTGTCAAATTTAACATTAAGGCCTTTCAGTTGCAACTGCTTATAACGACGCTGAGCTCGTTCTTGTGCGCTCGCATCTAGGAAAATTTTCACAGCAGCTTGGGGAAAAACAACCGTCCCCATATCTCGTCCATCCGCCACCAAGCCATGGCCCTGATCAAAAGCTCGT
Organism: Vibrio sp. V30_P3S12P165; assembly: GCF_009904905.1. NCBI lineage: Bacteria > Pseudomonadati > Pseudomonadota > Gammaproteobacteria > Vibrionales > Vibrionaceae > Vibrio > Vibrio sp. V30_P3S12P165. Next base: position 120,497 of record NZ_WXWH01000018.1, read on the forward strand.
TGTCGACGTAGCAAAGCTTCTCTGACGCGAGGTAATGCGGCAATTTTTGAGGCAGCCATCCCCGTTTCTTCTTTTCTCAGTTCCCTGGAAACATCTTCTCCTTCAAGAATGACTTTCACCAAATCACCTTCAGCAACAAATTGTACATCCAGATGCGTTGCCAATGGAACTAAAGCGTCTTCTGAATCAATATCAACACCATGATGAAGAGCGGCAAGAGCTAATACCCGATAAATCGCTCCTGAATCTAACAGCTGAAACCCGAGTTTTTTCGCCAACAACATACAAAGAGTGCCTTTACCAGCACCACTAGGTCCATCCACGGTAATGACCGCTGTTTGCAAGGACATGCTTTACTCCATTTATTGTTTATTTTTCGTATGACTTATTTCGCGACTGACGGCGCATTTGACTATACCCAAACAACTTGGAGTTGCAGGTTGGCGGCAAGTGAGTGACAAATTTGTCTGGAACAAATTTGAACAGCCATAGGCTGGCCTTTGGTGAGAGCCACGAATGGCTCTCATCACCCCGATGAACATAGACAGGCTATGTGATTGAGGTGAACGAACGTAGCCAACCCCCCTGCAGATCAAGTAGGAAAGGGATAGCATGGAATTATATACCGAAGTGCAACTAAGATGCGAGTTTCCCAACCCATTACAATAAGACAACGCCTTATACTATCTACACCGTAAGCGCCCCATAAACCCCACATTCTAATCAATATCGGTACGTCCTAAGATCAAATCTCCCAATCTCAAGGAGATCTGAAATGGCAAAACGACGTACCGACCAAGAATGGCAAACCCTGTTTGAAAAATACCAATCCAGTCATTTATCCCAGCGTGTCTTCTGTGAGCGTAACGGGTTAAGTCTGTCTACCTTTTATGCCAAACGCCAGCAGTTACAAACCACGAAAACCACCAATATCGGTGGTTTTGTTAAAGCAGAAGTTATCGAAAAAACGACTCGCTACCAAGTAACTCAAAC